>CAZNFB010000003.1:0-36993 GCA_964572105.1 uncultured Desulfobacteraceae bacterium | reverse complement strand
GAAAGGGGATCATTTTGAAACGGAAAAACTGTTTCGCCTCAGGTCTTTTTCAAGAGTCCTTGTTTTTTTCTTATATTTTTGCTCTTTTTCCTTCGCTTCTTTGATATATTTTTTATCTGGAGCATTCCTGCAAGCAGCTATACAGTCTTCTTTCCACTCCTTTTTTGACTATATCTCCTGAATATTTCACATTTTTCTATGCCGAATATTCAGTTTCTCAAGGAAAAGATTTGACAATGGCTGTGTTGCTTGCTATTTAAAAAGCTTCTTTTAAAAAAATTATATTTAAAATCATTTGTCGGTGAATATTATGTTTAACATTATTGCTTCAAACATCATTGTCAGTCTCCTACTATCCGAGCTACTTGTTTCCCCTGTCGAGGGGGGCTGATAAGGGTTTAAGCATCTGTTTAAGCAGTATAAAATCCGTTATCAGCATCTTAAAGCTGATAACGGATTTTTTTTTTGGAAAAAAGGATAAAACCATGAAAAGCGATGTTGTAAAAAAAGGTATTGAAAGGGCTCCCCACCGAAGTCTCTTTAAGGCTATGGGTTATACTGACATGGAACTTAAAAGGCCTGTCATAGGAATAGCCAATTCTGCCAGCCAGATTATTCCCGGCCATATCAATTTGGACAAAATATCAGAAGCTGTTAAAGCCGGGATATATATGTCAGGGGGACTTCCCGTTGAATTCGGGACAATAGGTGTTTGTGACGGGATAGCCATGAATCATACAGGGATGAAATATTCCCTTGCAAGCAGAGAACTCATTGCCGATTCCATTGAGGTTATGGCAGTTGCCCATGCTTTTGATGCCATGGTTATGCTGCCTAATTGTGATAAAATTGTCCCGGCAATGCTCATGGCTGCAGCCCGCCTTAACCTTCCGACCATTGTCATGAGCGGGGGCCCCATGCTTGCCGGGGATAATCCGCTAAAAGGGGCCGCCGATAAAATTGATCTGGTAACTGTTTTTGAAGCTGTGGGAGCTGTAAAATCCGGCAAAATGAGTGAAGAAGATCTGACATTAATCGAAAATGCCGCCTGCCCCACATGCGGGTCCTGTGCTGGTATGTTTACAGCAAATTCCATGAATTGCCTCACCGAAGTTATAGGTATGGGACTTCCGGGAAACGGGACAATACCTGCGGTTATGTCCCGGCGTATAAGGCTTGCAAAAGAGGCTGGTTTTAAAATCACAGATCTTTTGGAAAAACAGATAACACCGCGCCGCATAATGACCAAAGAAGCGTTTGAAAATGCTCTTGTTGTGGATATGGCCCTGGGGTGTTCCACCAATACTGTTCTCCATCTCCCAGCCATAGCAAAAGAGGCTGGAATTGATATAGATTTGAACCTTATTAATGAAATCAGTAAAAAAACCCCCCATATATGTTCTTTAAGCCCTGGAGGGACACATCATATTCAGGATTTAGACAGTGCCGGCGGAATCTCGGCTGTAATCAAAGAATTATCCAGGATTGATTTGATAAATAAGGACTGTTTAACGGTCACCGGAAAAAGCATTGGTGATAATAGTAAAGCAAGTAATATTAAAGACAGCAGCATAATCAAATCTGTTGAAACTCCCTATCATAAAGAAGGGGGGCTTGCGGTATTATTCGGCAATCTTGCTCCCGACGGAGCTGTTGTCAAACAGTCTGCAGTTCTTCCAGAGATGCTGCGCCACAAAGGCCCCGCCAGGGTATTCGATTCAGAGGAGGATGCATCTGCTGCAATCATGGAGAAAAAAATCAATAAAGGGGATGTTATTATCATACGTTATGAAGGACCCAAGGGAGGTCCGGGCATGCGTGAAATGCTTACTCCCACTTCTGCCATTGCAGGTATGCACCTCGATGCCCATGTGGCGCTTATCACAGATGGCCGTTTCTCCGGCGGGACAAAAGGGGCATCAATAGGCCATGTCTCACCGGAAGCAATGGAAGGGGGCCCCATGGCTATTGTCAGGGAGGGTGACATTATATCCATTGATATCCCTGGGAAAAAGCTGATTCTTAAAATTTCCGATGATGAAATTAAAAACCGATTGGCAAAATGGTCCCCCCCTGAACCTAAGATAAAACATGGATATATGGCCAGGTATTCACGGCTGGTTTCCTCTGCAAATAAAGGGGCTATTATTATTTAATATCTATATGTCAGTTTATAGATAAAGAAAAAGGGTCGATTATGAAGTTAACAGGTGCACAAATTCTCATAAAAGCATTAAAGGATCAGGGGGTTGACACGATTTTCGGATACCCTGGGGGTGCAGTGCTCGATATATATGATGAACTTTTCAGAGCAGATATAAAACATATTATGGTTCGTCATGAACAAGGGGCTGTTCATGCAGCAGATGGTTTTGCCAGAGCAGGGGGCAAAATCGGTGTATGCCTGGTAACATCAGGGCCCGGCGCAACAAATGCAATAACCGGCATTGCTTCTGCGTATATGGATTCAATTCCCCTTGTTGTTATCACGGGTCAGGTCCCCACACATCTCATAGGAAATGACGCATTTCAGGAAGTCGACATTGTCGGCATGACAAGACCCTGCACAAAGCATAATTATCTTATAAAAAATCCTGCTGATATCGCAAAAACCATTAAAGAGGCTTTTTATATAGCATCTTCGGGACGGCCAGGACCTGTTTTGATTGATATGCCAAAAGATATTGTAAATGAAAAAACAGATTATAAAATACCTGAAGAGGTAACCTTAAAATCGTATAATCCCACATATAATCCAAACATAAAACAGCTCAACAAGGTTATAAGCCTCATTAAAAAAGCGAAAAAGCCTGTCATCTTTGCCGGAGGAGGGATTATTCTTTCCAAAGCATCAAAAGAGCTTACGGAATTCGCAAGAAAAATGCAGATTCCTGTGGCAGGCTCCCTCATGGGATTGGGAGCTTTTCCTGGCACAGATCCATTCTGGCTCGGCATGCTCGGCATGCATGGGACTTACCGTTCAAATATGTCAGTCGGAGCATGCGATCTGCTCATTGCTGCAGGGGTCCGCTTTGACGACCGTGTAACCGGCAAAATAGATACTTTTGCAGCAGGTGCCGATATTGTACACATAGATATAGACCCCACTTCAATACGAAAAAATGTCCCTGTTTCCGTCCCCATTGTGGGAGATTGTAAAATCACCCTTGGTCTCCTCAATGATCTTATTAAACAGGAAGATTTTGGAAATATAGGAGAAAAAAGGGAGAAATGGCTGGATCAGATCAGGCAATGGCATGATTCCACACCCATGTCCTATAACCAGAAAAATATAATAAAACCACAATATGTTGTGGAAAAACTATATGAGCTCACAAAGGGCGATGCAATAATAACCACAGAAGTGGGGCAGAACCAGATGTGGGCCGCCCAGTATTATCATTTTGATCAGCCCAATAGATTTATTACTTCAGGGGGGCTTGGATGCATGGGCTTTGGGCTTCCCGCTGCCATTGGAGCGCAGATAGCCTGCCCCGATAAACTTGTTGTGGATGTAGCCGGCGACGGCAGCATACAGATGAATATACAGGAAATGGCAACTGCGGTTCAATACAAGCTTCCTGTTAAAATTGTAATCTTAAACAATAAATATCTTGGAATGGTGAGGCAGTGGCAGGAACTCTTTTATGATAAAAGATATTCCAGCACATCAATGGAGCATGCTCCTGATTTTGTCAAACTTGCAGAAGCATACGGCGCACAAGGCTTAAGGGCCTCAAAGCCGGAAGATGTTGAATCTGTTTTAGCCGAGGGTCTTTTTTCAAACAAGACTGTTATAATGGAATTTATTGTTGAAAAAGAAGAAGGGGTTTTCCCCATGGTTCCGGCGGGAGCATCAATCACTGAAATGCTGCTGGTATAAATTTGCATAAAAGCAGCAAAAAAATAAAGATAGCCTTAGGAAACTGTCATGACAATGAAAAAACATACTCTTTCAATCCTTGTGGATAACAGTCCCGGCGTTTTGTCACGGGTCGTAGGTCTGTTTAGCGGTAGAGGATTTAATATTGAAAGCCTTTGTGTTGCCGAAACCATGGATCTGGAGATATCGAGGATTACCATTATTACAAAAGCTGCTGAATCTGTTGTGGAGCAGATCGAAAAACAACTCCATAAACTTATCAATGTAATAAATGTTTATAATCTCACAGATGTTAAATCTGTCCAAAGGGAGATGGCTTTAATAAAGGTCCACGCCAAACCCGATACCCGTGCGGAAATTTTGAGAATAGTCGATATCTTCAGATGCAAGGTTGTTGATGTGGGCTTTGAGCATTATACAGTGGAGGTAACTGGTGATGAAAATAAATTCTCTGCGCTGTTAACCCTCTTAAAACCAATGGGAATCATGGAGATTGCAAAGACAGGGATGTTAGCCTTGTCCAGAGAATTAAAATAAAAAACTAAAAATTATTTAAAAATAAAAAAAGGTGGATATTATGAGTGATATCAATTTTGGCGGTGTAATAGAAGAGGTTGTTACTTCCGAGGAGTTTTCCCTTGAAAAGGCCAGAGAAGTACTAAAAGATGAGACCATTGTTATTTTAGGTTATGGAGTACAGGGACCTGCCCAGGCTCTGAATCTTAAAGACAACGGATTTAACGTGATCATAGGTCAGCTTGAAGGCGACACCTATTGGAAAAAAGCCATATCTGATGGTTTCATTCCAGGCAAAACCCTTTTTCCCATTAAAGAGGCAGCAAAGCAGGGAACAATTATCCAGATGCTCCTTTCAGATGCAGGCCAGGCTGCTGTATGGCCAACAGTTAAAGAATGCCTTAATAAAGGTGATGCTTTATATTTTTCCCACGGTTTTTCCATTGTTTACAGCGACCAGACAAAAGTTATTCCCCCTGACTTTGTCGATGTTATTCTGGTGGCACCAAAGGGTTCAGGGACAAATGTACGGAGAAATTTTCTCGATGGAAGCGGTATTAATTCAAGTTTTGCCGTTCACCAGGACTTTACAGGAAAAGCAAAGGAAAGAACTCTTGCCCTGGGAATTGCCATAGGATCAGGATACCTTTTTCAAACAACTTTTGAAGATGAGGTTTACAGTGATCTCACAGGAGAACGGGGAGTTTTAATGGGATGCATCGCAGGAACCATGGAAGCTCAATATAATGTTTTAAGAAAAAACGGCCACTCTCCAAGTGAGGCTTTTAACGAAACAGTCGAGGAACTCACACAAAGCCTGATCCGCCTTGTGGGAGAAAATGGAATGGACTGGATGTTTGCAAACTGCAGCACCACAGCTCAAAGAGGAGCTTTGGACTGGGCGCCAAAATTCAGAGATGCTGTGGCTCCTGTCTTTGAAGACTTATATCATAGTGTTAAAAGTGGACAGGAGACAAAAATAGTATTGGAATCAAACAGTAAACCGGATTATCTGGAAAAACTTACAAAAGAATTAGATGAGATTAAAAATTCTGAAATGTGGCAGGCCGGTGCTGCTGTCCGTGCTCTAAGGCCGGAAAATCGTAAACAAAAAAAGAGCTGAAGAATTGATAATTAAGAATTAAGAATCAGGAGTTACTGATTCTTAATTGAAAATTCCGGTTTATCCGGTCAGGGAGTAAAATTTACAGATGAGCGACAGATTAATTTTTTTCGATACAACATTAAGAGATGGAGAGCAATCACCCGGGGCCAGCATGAATACTGCTGAAAAACTCAGAATTGCGGTACAACTGGAAAAACTCGGAGTTGATGTTATAGAGGCAGGTTTTCCTGCAGCCTCAGAAGGAGATTTAGAGGCGGTTACTGAAATAGCCGGCAAACTTAAAAATACGGAGATCGCTGCATTAACACGTACTGCAAAAGAAGACATTGATCTTGCCTGGCAAGCTGTTAAACATGCTGTAAAGCCCAGGATACATATTTTTGTTGCCACTTCTGATCTCCATATTACACATAAGCTTCTATCCACAAGGGATCAGATTTTACAGAATATAATCGAAGCTGTAAAATATGCAAAGGGATTTACCGATAATATTGAATTCTCGGCCGAAGATGGTTCCCGGAGTGATCGTGATTTTTTGTGCAAGGTTTTCGAGGCTGCCATTGAAGCCGGGGCAACAACAATAAATCTTCCTGATACAGTGGGATATGTTGTACCGGATGAATATACAGAACTCTTAAACTATGTACAGGCCCATACCCCAAATATGGACAAAGCTGTTTTAAGTGTTCACTGCCATAATGATCTTGGACTTGCCACTTCAAATACCCTGGCTGCAATCAAGGCAGGTGCAAGGCAGGTGGAGGTGACAATAAACGGCATAGGCGAGAGAGCAGGAAATACATCCTTAGAAGAAGTGGCCATGGCAATACATACAAAACAGAATGTTTTTCCCCTGACCTCGAACATTCATACTGAGCTGATATGTCCCACCAGTAAGCTTGTAAGTATGATAACAGGAATAATGGTACAACCGAATAAGGCCATTGTTGGTGCCAACGCATTTGCCCATGAAGCAGGAATTCATCAGGATGGTGTTCTTAAAAACCCCCTGACCTATGAAATAATGAAACCTGAGACAGTGGGACTTGGGAGTAACAGCCTTGTTCTCGGCAAACATTCAGGCAAGCATGCTCTCCAGGCTCATTTAAAAGAGATGGGGTATGATCTTTCCCGGGAAGAACTACAAATTGTCTTTAAAAAGTTTAAAACCCTGGCTGACAAGAAGAAAACTATAGAAGATGAAGATCTGGAATCCATTGTTACAGAAGGGATATTAAGAAGCAGTGATGTTTTTTCCCTGGACTATCTCCATGTTACCAGCGGAACCACGGTTTTTCCCATGGCCAGTGTAAAACTGCAGATAAACGGAAGAAAAACACAGGATTCCGATTACGGGAATGGCCCCATTGATGCTGCTTTCAATACCATTGCAAAACTTGCTGACACCGATGCAGAATTGTTGAGATTTTCCATCAGCGCCCTCACCGGAGGGACTGATGCGCAAGGTGAAGTAACTGTCCGCTTAAAGGACGGGGGCCTGATTGCCCTGGGAAGGGGTGCGGATTCAGACATAATTGTCGCCAGTGCCAAAGCCTATGTTGACGGACTTAACCGGCTTGAATATTTAAAAAAACAACCAAAACAATTATTATCTTGAACAGATTATTACATTAGATAGGGCCGAATGAATCTTTTTGATGATTTCGCAGGAATCCAGGCACTTGGGGAAAATATCCCTGGCGTTACATTTTTTACACGGGCTCTTCACCAGGTAGCCTACCTCAAAGTCAAAGGGATGTTTTGTATCATTTTTTTTTAATTTTGTATCCATGGCATTTATTTATCACTTAGGATTCGCGCAAAAATAAATTAGCAATTTTAAATGTTGAGTCACCCGCCTGACAAGGCGCTGAAGTGCAGTAATACAAGATTATCACTGCACTTTCATAACGTAGTCAGAGGGGATGTATCGACGCTTAAAATGTAAAGTTATTTTTGCACGAGCCCTTACTTTTGATGATATTGTAAAAAGTCGGAAAGCAGCTCTTTCGGCAAAATATGGTAAATGATATAAATACGTTCAACCAGCGTAAAACTGTTTAAAAACAGATCACACCTTAAAGCACGTTTGCAATCATAACAGTTAAATAACTACAATTATTATTACAGTAATTCAAGTAGAAAATAACCTTAAAAAATTTTTTTACATTAAATTATTATGCGAACCGGTATCGGATATGATATACATAGATTAGTCCAGGGGCGGAAACTTATTTTGGGCGGAGTAACAATACCTTATGAAAAAGGTTTACTCGGCCATTCCGACGCTGACGTACTTATCCACGCTGTTTGTGATGCGCTCCTGGGCGCTTCCGGGTTGGGAGATATCGGGCTCCATTTTCCTGACACAGATAACAGGTTTAAGGATATGCAGGGGATAAAGCTTCTTTCCCGCACATATAAATTGGTTGAGGATAAAGGTTTTCATGTTATTAATATAGATTCAACAATATTTGCTGAAAAGCCTAAATTATCCTCTTATAAAAAAAAAATGGAAAATAATATGGCCAGGGTACTTGGAATTGATCCCGATGTTGTTAATGTTAAGGCCACCACCATGGAAGGGCTTGGCTCCATCGGACATGGTGACGGCATTGGCGCCATGGCTGTTGTTTTAATTAATTAAGTGCCCGCTCAAAAATGGATTACATGTATGACAATACAAATTTATAATACTTTAAGTGGAAAAAAAGAAATTTTTAAACCTGTTGACCCCAATCATGTCCGCATGTATGTTTGCGGCCCCACGGTCTATGATTCCAGCCATATAGGACATGCCAGGTCTGTTGTGGTTTTTGATGTTATTGTCCGCTATTTAAAAGAAAAAGGGTTTGATGTAATTTATGTGAGAAATTTTACAGATGTTGATGACAAAATAATCAACAGAGCTAAAGAGCTGGGTCTCACCCCGCAGCAGATTTCTGAAAAATATATCAATGAATTTCATCAGGATATGGACGCATTAAATGTTAAACGCCCCACTATGGAGCCAAAAGCTACTGAACATATTAAAGAAATCATAGAACTTGTTGAAACCTTAATCAAAAAAGGTTCTGCTTACCAGGTTGACAATGATGTATATTTTTCTGTGGAATCTTTTAAGGAGTACGGAAAGCTCTCAGGAAGAAAATTAGAAGATATGAAAGCAGGAGCCAGAGTTGAGATAGATACCAGAAAACAAAATCCCTTTGATTTTGCTCTGTGGAAATCTTCAAAACCAGAAGAGCCATTCTGGGAAAGCCCCTGGGGTAAAGGAAGGCCAGGATGGCATATAGAATGCTCTGCCATGAGTATAAAATATCTGGGCGAAACTTTTGATATCCATGGAGGGGGGAAAGACTTAATCTTTCCCCATCATGAGAACGAAATTGCCCAGTCAGAAGCGGCTTCAGGAAAACCTTTCGTAAAATACTGGATTCATAATGGGTTTGTAAATGTTAATAAAGAGAAGATGTCCAAATCCCTTGGAAATTTTCTCATGATCAAAGATGTGAACAAAAAATATCATCCCGATGTAACAAGGCTCTTTTTACTTTCCAAACATTACAGAAGCCCCATAGATTTTACGGACAAGGCTTTGGATGAAGCATCTTCAAGTCTTGATAAAATCTATTCTCTCCTGGAAAGAATAGAAAAAAGAATAGAAATAGAAAATTATTCCGGAGAAAATAAAGGGGAAAATAATCTTTGGAAAAAATTTTCCAAAGCAATGGATGATGATTTCAATTCTGCCCAGGGCATAGGCACCCTTTTTGAGACTGTGAGAGAAACAAACCGGATACTTGATAACAAATACTTTACCATTGATATGATTAAGAAAATAAAATCAGCACAAAAAAATATTATTAAAACAGGTTCTGTTCTCGGCATCATCACCCAGTCGACTGAATCGTATTTTAGTGCAAAAAAAGCCTCTATAATGGAAAAAGAATCTGTGGCTCCTGCACTTATCGATGGGATGATACAGGATCGCGCGGATGCCAGAAAGGCAAAAGACTGGGAACTTGCAGACAATATACGAAAAAAATTATCCAAAATGAATATAGTTATTAAGGACACCCCCGATGGCACCATATGGAAAGTCCAAAAGTAATTCCAACAATGCAGCACAAGTTATGAAGTGCCTGAATAAAATTCAATTTCAACCCTCCTGTCGTCTTTATTGTATTCTTGACCACCCTTTGTAGCCGGTCCCATTCCCAGGACTTTTATCCTGGAAGGATCGGCCTCTTTTCCCACAAGATAATTTTTTACAACAACAGCTCGAAATCTGGAAATTATTTTATTAAAACCAGATTGCCCCGAGGAGTCGGAATATCCCCTGATCATTATCTCCATACCAGGATACTCGACCATTATGTCTGCCAGCAGATTTAACGAATCATATACTCTATCAGGAATTTCATTAGAGTTTAAATCAAAATATATAATCAGCTTTTCATCTTTTAAAGGTAAAATTCTTTTTGCCTTTGCCAAATAACCTTCGTCAACATATTCTATTTCCAGGTCTGAATCCAAAGAACCGCCGGGTTGAACAGGTTTTTTACCGGAATATTCCGGCATGGCCATATTTTTCCCATTCAGCTCCGTTTTATCAGCCAGCAATCCACTCTCTTTAAGCTTATTCTCCACATTCTTAATCTCCCCGCCCTTTTCTGGCAAGGAAACAACGGCCTTATCTTTAAATTTGCCGGTAACAGACTGAGTTGATTGATTCAGCAGGCTGGATATACTCTCCCTGTTTTCATAGGTATAATAAGCAACTCCAGCTAACAGCAAAATAGAAAAACAGATATAAAGAATGGATTTGACAGTTTTTTTCCCACGGAACCCAGGTTCCGGCGTATAAACCAGTTTTTCTTCATCATCCAAATCATTACTAAATGATGTTTCCGCAGATTTTTTTTGCTCCCCAGGCAATAAAAGATCTTTTAAACAGCCTTGAACAACTGCTCCATCAATTTTTTTAACACCTTTAACATAACCGCTTAATAGAGCATGATCGCAGATTGTATTAATCAGACGGGGGTACCCTTCTGAAAAAGCATAAATTTCTGTTAAAGCACTCGCCTTAAAAATATTACATTTTCCACCTGATATTTTAATGCGGTGCTTGATATAATCTGCTGTATCATTTTTGCTTAAAGCCGAAAGATGATAACTTAGCGTTATTCTTTGCCGTAATGCCCTGTTTTCATCCCTGTTTAATACATCGTTTAATTCTTTTTGACCGGCTAATATAATTATTAATAATTTTGTATATTCTTTTTCCAGGTTGGATAAATGACGCACCTCTTCCAGGAGTTCGGGGGTCAGTCGCTGAGCCTCGTCAATTATTAAAATAATTTTTTCATCTTTAGAATAGGACTTATGGAGGAAATGGCTGAAATGAACAAGAAAATCGCCTTTGCTCTGAAATTTTTTATTTAAATTAAAAGAATGGGCAACAAAATTATAAAAATCGAGCTTTTCCATCCGTGGGTCGGTGATTGAGGCGATCACGGTATTTTCGGGTTGACGCTTTATCAAAGCATTAATTAATGTGGTTTTACCTGTTCCTATTTCACCTGTTAAAAGTATTAACCCCCTGTTATCAATTATGCCGTAGTCAAAAGTGGCCAGGGCCTCTTTGTACTGCTCTCCCATCCATAAAAAACTTGGATTTGGAGATATCTGAAACGGTTTTTTAGTTAAATCATAATGGGAAAGATACATATGCATGTTCCTGTTGGACGGATTTTGATATAGAATTCCACACAAATATTTTCACTGGGTTGTTGGTCAAAACCCAGAGACACTGCCAAGCAGGCGGAGGATTCATGTAGCATTTGCCCAAACTTATTAAAAGGCTATGGATGTTCAGATAATTACCAGATTTTAAGATTTAGCACAAGGCCGGAGCAAAAAAGGGATATATAATACACATGCGGCCGATAACGTAGTGAAATTATTTATGTGCACATCTGTACCTCTGTAATTAATTGTATCACGAAGTATTGTCAAATAAAAAGCTAAAACCATTCAACTGTTTTTAAAAATAACTGCATATCGACTCCATATATTCATGGAATATATAATACAGGCAGATCCCGCAAGGATATTTTAGCGAAAAAGTGAATTAACTTATTTATTGCAATGGATATTACCTGCAGGTTTTCAGATACGCAATAAAAAATAGCAGCTAACATGAAAACAAAAAGAGAGTAAACGATCCATTTGACAAAAATTTTTCTCCTGAATGCAAATTTTAACGGATGAACCGATTTTTCTTCATCATTCAAAAGGCTGCAGGGTGGCACCCTGGAATTTTTTTTTCTCCCCTCGACAATGTAAGATCTTTTGAACAATTTTTAAGAATTGCACTCTTGATAACGGCTCCATCAATTTTTTTAACTCCTTTAATATAGCCGCATAACAGAGCATAATCACAAATTACATTAATCACACGTGGATAACCTTTTGAAAAAGCATAAATTTCTGCTAATGCATCCAACTTGAAAATAGTATGCTTACCCCCTGATATTTTTAAACGGTGCTTTATATATTTTGATGTCTCTTTTTTATTTAAAAACGAAAGATGATAACTCAATCTTACCTGTTGCCGCAGTCTGCTGTTTTCCTTCTGGCTTAACAGATTATTTAATTTGCTTTTGCCGGCTAATATTATTAATAATAGTGCCGAAGATTCTTTTTCTATATTGGATAAATGGCATACTTCGTCCAGGAGCTCACGGGTCAGCCTGTGTGCTTCATCAATTATTAAAATGATTTTTCCATCTTTAAAATAGGACTTGTGAAGAAAATGACTGAAATAAACAAAAAAATCGCCTTTACTCTGAAATTTTTTATTTAAATTAAAAGCATGGCCAATAAAATTATAAAAATCAAGTTTTTTCATCCTGGGTTCAGTGATTGAAACAGCCACGGTATTTTGGGGTTGCTTATTTATCAAAGCATTGATTAGTATGCTCTTACCTGTCCCTGGTTCACCTGTAAGAAGTATTAACCCCCTGTTATCAAACTTTCCGTATTCAAAAGTTGCCATGGCCTCTTTATACTGTTCCCCCATCCACAAGAACCTTAGATTTGGGGATATCTGAAACGGGTTTTCTTCTAACTCATAATGGGAAAAATACATAAATAATTTCCTGTTGTTCGGATATTAATATGTTCAAACTATAAATTTTCAGACAAATAATTTTAATCAACCCTATAAACGGGGACTAAATAACTTCTCCGTTCTTATAATTTTTACTAATCATATCAAGGGGTATTGTCAAATGAAAAGGGAACAAACTATTAAACTATTATTAAAGATAGCTGCTGGAGTGTTTTTTTTAAGCTTTACTCTCATTGCCCATGGAACTCTTGGTATAGAAGGGGAGGCTGCAGATTCACCATGGAAAGCAGCTGATATTAAAGCCGAAGCCCCTCTTTTGTTGGACATTGTCCTTGTCATAGATAACTCGGGGAGCATGCTTAAGAATGATCCTGATTTTATCACTAAGAATGTTGTCGCAAACTTTGTAAAAAAACTCGATGAAAATTCACGGCTCAGCATTCTCCTTTTCGATGAAACCGCAAGACTAATTGAACCCTTAACATTTTTACAAAATTCGGAATCAAAGACAAAATTTATCCAAAGTCTTGATAAAGTAAATTATAAAGGGAAATTTACAGATAGTCCCGCCGCAATTGAAAGAGCACTGTATGAACTTAAGCTTAACGCCAGGAAGGATGCCGACAAAATAATTATTTTTTTAACTGACGGAATCATCGATACAGGAGATAAGGCTGCAGACAGGGAAAGGACAAAATGGCTCAGGGAATCCCTTGCAGAAAAGAGTAAAGATGATGGTATCCGTATTTTTGGAATCGCATTTACAGAAAAAGCCGATTTTCAGCTGATTCAGACTCTGGCAGTCAAAACAGATGGAGAATATTTCAGAGTTCCCGGTGCTGCTGATTTTCATACAGTTTTTAAAAAAATAAAACAGGCAATTAATGCCAAACTGAAACAAAAAAGTATAGAAACAGTCCCGCCCCCCACTGCACCGGATGCTTCTGAGGATCTATTGAAAACTCCCATGGATGCTTCGTCAATACCATCTGACCATGATACCCAGGATGTTCACGATGATACCGCAAAGATACCCACCCCAGATATCCATGCTGATACTTCAAAGATACCCGCTGAACATGATGTTACAGCTGTTCAGGATAATACTTCGAAGATACCTGCAGAGAAAAAAAGTTACTCAATTATTTTTGCAGGTATTGCTGCAGGAATAATAATTATTCTTTTTTTAATTCTTTTGAAAAAAAAATTTATAATAAAAAAGAGGATTGATCAGCCTGTATCTAAAAAAACAGAAACCCAGGCGGCTCTTCTTGATGTGGAAAATTCCATTGCTGAAAACTCCCTTACACTCCCTTTAATAAAAAAAATTATAAAGATAGGCCGTGATTCTGAGAATGATATTGTAATACCCCAAAACACTATCTCCAACTTTCATGCGAAAATTGAAAGTAAACACGGTTTTTTTTATTTAGAGGATCTAAGGAGCTCCAATGGAACACACTTAAATGGTGAGCAGATAAATCCTAACAATCCGATTCTGCTAAAAACCGGTGACGGAATAAAATTTTCAACCTATGAATTCAGATTCCTCCAGTATAATTTAGCCCCTTCTGGTGAAACTGTAATGATAAAAACACAATAAACTCGAACCTGATGATTGAGCATTCAAATTTATGATCCCTTTTAGGTTAACACAAAATTTCTCTCCAAAGGCAGACCAGCCAAAAGCCATAGATGCTTTAAGCAAAGGTGTCTTATCCGGAAAAAAGTATCAGGCTCTCTTAGGTGTTACAGGTTCAGGTAAAACATTTACCATGGCAAATGTTATTGCAAAATCAGGCAAACCCTCTCTGATTATGGCACCCAACAAAACCCTTGCTGCCCAGTTGTACAGTGAATTTAAAATTTTATTCCCTGAAAATGCTGTTGAATATTTTGTCAGTTATTACGACTATTACCAGCCGGAAGCCTATCTACCTACAACCGACACTTACATTCAAAAAGACTCCTCAATAAATGATATGATTGACAAACTTCGCCATGCTGCAACCGTATCTGTTCTTTCCCGCAGGGACGTAATAGTTGTAGCAAGTGTATCATGTATTTTCGGGCTTGGTGACCCAGAGGAATACCTCTCCATGAGCCTCCCTGTTCAGACCGAAATGGAGATGGAACGGGACATGTTTCTTGCCAAGCTTGTTTCAATACATTATGAACGGAATGATATTGATTTCCACAGGGGTGTTTTCAGGGTAAGGGGAGACAGGGTCGAGATATATCCGGCCTATGAGGAAAATATAGCTGTTCGAATAGATTTTTTTGGAGATTATATAGAATCCATTGCCCATATTGACCCCCTCAAGGGGAATATTATAAAGTCGTTGACTTCTGTCACCATATTTCCTGCCAGCCATTATGTAACAAATAAGGAGAAATTAAAACGTGCCATAGGTTCTATTCAAGCAGAATTAAAGGAGAGAATAGATTTTTTCAGAGACCAAAAATTACTGATAGAGGCCCAGAGGATAGAAGAAAGGACTAATTTTGACATAGAAATGATGCTGGAGATGGGTTATTGCAATGGGATTGAAAATTATTCCCGGCATATCACAGGAAGGGCAAAAGGGGAGCCTGCTCCGACTCTTATAGATTATTTTCCTGATGATTTTTTGATCTGCATAGATGAAAGCCATATATCAATTCCACAGCTCCATGGAATGTATAAAGGAGACAGATCCCGCAAGGAGACTCTTATAAAACATGGTTTTCGCCTTCCATCAGCACTTGATAACAGGCCTTTAAAATTTGAAGAATTTGAATCTAAAAAGAATCAGCTTATATTCGTATCAGCCACACCTTCCAAGTATGAACTCTCTGCCGCACAAGGGCTGGTTGTTGAACAGGTTGTACGACCCACCGGTCTTTTAGACCCTGAAATAGAAGTAAGAGGCGCCAGAAACCAGGTAGATGATCTTTATGGTGAGATTCTGAATCGCATTGATAAAGAGGAAAGAGTTCTTGTTACCACCCTTACAAAACGGATGGCTGAAGATCTGACGGACTATTATTCGGATCTTGATATCAGGGTCCGTTATATGCATTCGGATATAAAGACTCTGGAACGAATGGATATAATAACCGATCTTAGATCTGGTATTTTTGATGTTCTCATAGGTATTAACCTGCTCCGTGAGGGGCTGGATCTGCCTGAGGTTTCCCTTGTAGCCATTTTGGATGCTGACAAAGAAGGCTTTTTAAGATCGGAAAGATCTCTGATCCAGACCTGCGGCCGCGCTTCCAGAAATGTTCATGGTAAAGTTATCATGTATGCTGATGTAGTCACAAAATCGATGAACATGGCCTTAAATGAAACGAGCCGCCGAAGAAAAATACAGGAAGCATACAATAAAAAGCATGGAATAACCCCTACCTCTATAAAAAAAGATATAAAATCGGCCTTTGCTTCTCTTTATGATGACACCATCTCTGACAGCCTGGTTATGGAACCGGCTGCTCTGTATGAAACATTAAAGAAAAAATCCCCAGGCAGCCTGGAGAGTATAATTAAAAATCTGAAAAAAGAGATGCAAATGGCTGTAAAAGAACTCGCTTTTGAGAAGGCCGCCAGGATAAGAGATCAGATAAAAGAACTCATGGAGATAAGCCTCCTTTAAACAGTGATATGGACTCTGAGCAGAAAAATAAAAAAATTATGCACCTGTTATCCCTTGCTCCCCATGAACCAGGCGTTTATCTAATGCAGGACTCTGATGAAAAAATCATCTATGTGGGGAAGGCCGGGAATCTCAAAAGAAGACTCTCTTCATATTTTGTTAAACCGGTTTTACATAATATAAAAGGAGAAGTTCTTGTTAAAAAAATTTCATCCTTTGAAATAATAATAACAAGAACTGAAAAAGAGGCTCTGATTTTAGAGTCAAATCTTATAAAAAAATATCGCCCCCGATATAATGTTATTTTAAAAGATGACAAAAGATATCCCTCCCTTCGATTGGATACCAGAAATTCCCACCCTTATTTATCCGTGGTTAGAAAAATCAAAAAAGATGGTGCCTTATATTTTGGTCCTTTTGCATCCAGCGGCGCAGTGCGTCAGACCCTGAATATAATTAACAAAATATTTAAATTAAGAAAGTGTAAGACAGAGGATCTAAAAAAAAAGATACGGCCCTGCCTGAACTATCAGCTGAATCTTTGCATGGCTCCATGTTGTTTTAACGTGAAGCAGGAAGAATATTTTAATATTGTTAATGAGGTTATACTTTTTTTAAAGGGGAATAGAGTCGATCTTATTAAAAAGATAAAAAAAGGGATGCACAAGGCGGCAGAAGAAGAGAATTTTGAAAAAGCAGCCGAGCTAAGGGATAAAATGTTTGCCATAGAAAAAACCGTGGAAAAACAGGTGGCAGTTACAACAGATTTCATCGACAGAGATGTTTTATCCATAGTAAGGTCATCTGATTCTTTAGTTATTACACTTTTAAATGTGCGTAAAGGATACCTTATCGGCACCCGCCATTTCAGTTTTGCCGAGACCATCTCCACAGATGCGGAGGTGGCAGGGGGATTTATCAGGCAATATTATGAAAAAGTTCCATTTATTCCAAAAGAGATACTTGTCCCAACAGATCTTGAAGATTATCTTCTCATTGAAGAAATATTAAGCTCTCTAAAAGGGGCAAAAGTATCTATCCACCATCCCCAAAGAGGTCAAAAAGCAGATCTTGTTAAAATGGCATATAAAAATGCCGTAAACAGATTAAATGAAATTCAGAATGCCAAATCCTATGACAAAGATTTATTACTCCGCATCCAAAGAAAAATAAAGATGGACAGACTACCCTGCAGAATAGAATGCTTTGACAACGCCAATATATCAGGGACCAACCCGGTTTCCGCCATGGTTGTCTTTGAAAATGGACGACCCAAAAAATCTTTATACAGAAAGTATGCGATTAAAGGAGTTGACGAGCAAAATGATTACGCGTATATGGCAGAAGTCCTGCAAAGGAGATTCGGAAAAGGAGAAGATTCAAAGCCCTATCCTGACATTTTACTCCTCGATGGAGGTAGGGGACAAATAAGTACTGGAGTATCAATACTAAAGGATCTTAATATCGAGGTGACCTTCGAGATACTTGGAATTGCTAAAAAAAATGAGATGAAAGGAGAAACCAAAGATAAAATATACAAAAACAAACGATCAAACCCCCTGATCTTTAAAGGGGATGATGATCTACTGCTTTTTTTCGAAAAAATCAGGGACGAGGCTCACCGCTTTGCCACATCTTATCACAAAAAAAGACGTTTAAAAACTCAAAAACATTCTGCCCTTGATGAAGTCCCTGGAATAGGAGATAAAAAGAAAAAAATTCTTTTAAAACATTTTAAAAGCATAAAAAAAATTCAGGCAGCAACACTTAAAGAGATAAGTGCGCTGCCTGGAATAAGTCAAAAAGATGCAAAAGCGATAGTAGGGGCGGATTCCATATCCGCCCATCCGGATGATTCCATATCCGCCCATCCGGATGATTCCATATCAGCCCATCCATATCCGCCAAAAATGATACAGGGGCAGAAATAGATTCTGCCCCTACACGTTACCCTAGCTTTTCCAAATCAGCCACTAATTTTTCAACAGCTTTTGCAGAATTTTTAAGAGCTTCATCCTCATCTTTGGTTAAATCGATTTGAATAATCTCTTCTATTCCATTTGCACCCAATTTAACAGGAACACCTATGAAAAGATTGTTGATCCCGTACTCTCCTTCAAGATACGCTGCGCAGGGGAGTATTTTTTTCTTGTCCTTTAAAATTGATTCGGCCATTTCAACAGCTGCTGAAGCAGGGGCATAATAAGCACTCCCTGTTTTAAGATGACTAACAATTTCAGCCCCCCCGTTTCTTGTTCTTTTTATTAATGCATCAATACGATCCCTGGGCATAAGCTCTGTTATCGGAATTCCTGCAACCGTTGAAAACCTTGGGAGGGGAACCATGGTATCTCCATGCCCCCCAAGAACCAGAGCATGAATATTTTCAACGGATACATCCAGCTCCATCGATATAAACGCACGGAACCGAGCGGAGTCTAAGACCCCGGCCATTCCTATAACCCTGTTCTTGGGGAAACCGCTTGTATCAAAAGCAATATGACACATGGCATCAAGGGGATTACTGACTATGATAATTATGGCATCGGGAGATAGTTTGGTTACCTGCTGAGTAACACCTTTCATTATTTTGGCATTGGTACTTATAAGATCATCCCTGCTCATTCCCGGTTTTCTTGCAATTCCTGCTGTAATAATGATTATATCAGAATCTTTTGATGCTTCATAATCATTTGTTCCGGTCAGATGGGCGTCATGCTTTTCTATGGGAGCGGCTTCTGCCAGGTCAAGGGATTTTCCCTGTGGTGTTCCTTCAACAATATCGATGAGTACAACATCACACAGTTCTTTTTCAGCGAGTCTCTGGGCAACAGTTGCCCCAACATTTCCTGCTCCAATTACAGTTGTTTTATTTTTCACTACGTTCTCCTTTACATTTTCCAATGGAGTATAAATATTAAAGATGTATAATACAAATTACAGATTCCCAGACAAATACCACTTCTGGAACACCCTTTATTTTTTTATTTGCAATTATTCAGCTAAGATACGCAGCAGGTATGATCTGATTAAAACTTTGAAATTGCTTGAACGGATTAGAGAGCGTTAAGGACTCGCTCAAAAATAACTTTATCTTTTTAACAGATTATTTATTTACGACCTCTTATACGTGAGTTTTTCATGGTTTAATCAGATTATACCTGCTATCGTACATATTAGCTCAATAGTCACTTTTATTCTAACATTATTTTCTTGTTCATAAAAAATTGCTCATAAAAAATAAAAAAGATGCCAAGTTTCTATTGAAATTTCAAAGAATTGATATCATAATACAACTCATTGTCAACATTTATATGCTCATCAATTAACTAAAAATGCATATCGTTGATTTCACGTTGGCCAAAGTGAGTAAGGCGCATTACACTACACAGACGGTCGATAATGCAGTGATTTTTTTTATGTGGAAATCTATATAACATCGCGAGGTAGAATGGATATAGTAAAAAAACTTAAAAACAAGTTGCAAGAGGCAGAACTTTACCGTAAGCAGGGATTGCTCGTGGAAGCAAAGGATAGCTATGGAGCAGCGGCTGAATTATTAAAAGAAAATCTGCATCTTGAAAACAGTCAAAGCCTCCTTGATGCGGTACTAAAGAAAAACGCTGCTCTTGCCAGTGAGCTTAGCAGGTTTCAAAAAAATACAAAAACCCCGGAAGTATCCAAAAAAGCTCAATCACTTATCATGAATCTTTTCTCATTTTCAGATAATAAAGACGATCCTGGAGCAGCAGCCCTCGAAGGGGCAATTGCCCTTGCAAAATTCGGCCAATTTGAAAGAGCTCTGGATGAATTTGAAAAATTGCTTAAAGAAGAATCTTTGCGTGTTCCTGCGGCAAAAAATATGCTAAAATGCTACGTTGAAATTTCAACGCTGGAAAATGCTGCTGCTAAATTTAATGAATGGTTTACGACAGATCTTTTCACACTGGACAATCTAAGAAAAATACATAAATTTTTAAAGAATATTATCGACAAAAAAGGGGCGGACATAATTCTCCCCCAGATACCTGATGATGATATTGTCACACTTGTGGAAGATGAAACTGACGATGCTGATGAAATTCTTGAGGTAAGCTCAATAGGGATATCCAGTGAGACCGATTCCGGCACAGGGGAATTGCATGAAATTGATGTCAGTTTTCAATCCGGCAACACACTAAGCTTAATATTTTCCGGAGAAGAAAAAGAATGGGTTGACAAACTGAGCATGGGGACTTTATTAAATGATGTTCATTTTTATTCACCCATTGCCATGTTCACAGGGTCTGCTGTTGTTGCGGCAAAAACACAAATCAAATCCGGACCAAAAAAGGGAGATTATTGTCTTGATATAAAAATGATTAATCTATAGAATAAGTAGTTTATATAGATTGTCAGATAATTACTCGATTTTAAAATTTGGCACAGGTATAGAGGGAGGAAGGCGTCTTTAAATACGCAGGCGGCCGACAACGGAATAAAATTATTTATATGACGGTCTATAGTGCAGTTGCTGAATGAAAATCCATAGATAATCATTATTATTTTTCCACGGAGCAGATAAATGGCTACTTTTAATTTTAAAAAAAAAGAGATCGAATGTAAAATTGTTTACTATGGGCCTGGTAGAGGTGGAAAAACTACTAATCTTGAGACTATCTTTAAAATATTTGCAAAACAGGTTGAAGGTGAGCTGGTTTCTATCAATACAGAAGGGGATAGAACTCTTTTCTTCGATTTTCTCCCCATCGGCTTAGGTAAGATCAAGGGTTGCGATGTAAGGGTTCAGCTGTACACTGTTCCAGGACAGGTGCAATATTCTTCAACAAGAAAGCTTGTTTTAAGAGGAGTTGACGGGCTTGTTTTTGTTGCAGATTCATTAAATGTAAGACGTGAAAAAAATATGCTTTCCCTAAAGGATTTACAGCAGAATTTACGGGAATACGGGATGAATATTTTTTCCATTCCTTTGGTATTGCAATATAATAAAAGAGATCTTCAAGATCAAAAATTACCATTAATGTCCCTTGAAATGATGGAGCGTGATTTAAACAGACAGTTAAAGGTGCCTGCAGTTCCTGCAAGTGCAATCACCGGTACGGGCGTGGGAGATTCATTAAAGGCATGCCTGAAGTTGACACTTGAATCCCTTCAAAAACAATTTAAATGGGCACAATAATAGGTTGTTATGAATGATAAATTCGAGTTGACCGGTAAACTTAAATTCATCAGCCTTGCAGATTTAATACAGCTTCTTGGTACAAACAGAAACACCGGAACTTTACGAATTGTTAATCAATATGTTGATGTTCCAGCTTTTATCTATTTCAAAGATGGAGATATAGTTAATTCATCCATTGGTTCATTAGCTGGAATTGATGCTCTACATTCACTTTTTGGCTGGTTTGATGGTGATTTTCAATTTCATGATGAAAAGATAGATAGCCCTGATCTTATTAAGATGGGACGCATGGAGATCATTCTTGATGCGCTCAGACTCTTAGACGATGGAAAAATTAAAAAAATAGGGGAAGCTGTATCAGCCACAGCAAAAGTCTCTGAAATATCAGATAATATTTCTTGTTTACCCTTAATCAAAGGGCCCCTTGTCGACTATATCTATGTGGTGGATGAAGAGGAATTCTTTGACAAAGAACAAATTCTGGAAGAAAGAAAACATGGTAAATGGATATGGGTAATATTAGATGGAATTGTTGAAATTTTCAAAGAAACAGAGACAGAAAAAGCTAAAATAATATGCAGAATAGGAAATGGTGCCTTTGTGGGAAGCCTGTTATCTCTTTTAACCCGGGGACATTTCCGTGGTGCATCAGCTGTTGCCGTGGGAAAGGTTGTTTTGGGCGTACTGGATTCCCAGCGGCTTTCAACGGAATATGCATGTGCAGGATCTGATTTCAGGCAAATTATCAAAAGCTTTGAAAGACGATTAAAACAGGTCACTGAAAAATTGTTCAATAATGATGAAAACGACATTCTCCTTAACAAAAATATTAATACTGATGAGCCTTTGATGAATCAGGGTGATGAAGATAATTCACTCTATTTAATAACACAAGGAGAGGCTTTTGTTGTCAGAAAAAAAGATGAAAAAAATATTTTACTGGCAACACTCCATGAAGGGGATTTTATCGGGAGGGTTCCATTTTTCAATATAACCCATGAGCCTTCTTTAGCCTCTGTTTTTGGTACAAAAAATTTAATTACGAAAAAATTGGATACAACATCTCTGCGAAAAGAATATGATCAGATTTCATCAACTTTCAAGAATATTCTGGAGCATACAGGCAATTGTATATCGGTTACCACAAAGATGATTTACAAAGCATAGCATAGGAGGCTGTCCGAAAATGCCCTTTTCCCCAAACTCTGCGTTATGCTTAAAAAATTATCCTTGAAATATTAACTATATGTCTGCGGTAATTTTTTGAGCAAGCCTTGATTTTGAAAAAAATTGCTATTCTCAGACAGCCTCATAGGCTATTATTAATCCCTTATGGGCACCTTGAAAAATTACCTTTTCACCTAAAAACTCTAATTTTTCAAGGCACCCTTATACCATTAATGGAATAAAAAATGTCAAAAGACAAAAGAGAGATGGAAAGAATCGGATCCTGCAATTTATCACACTTTTCGTCTAATGATGATACCACAAGTCAACAGGGAATGGGAAGGACATTAAACCTTTCTCAAGGCGGAATCCTTCTGGAAACATCTTACCCAATTGAGTTAAAAAAAATAATATCTTTGGCAATTGGTATAGAAGACGATCTCATTGAGATAACAGGGGAGGTTATACATACAATAAAAGAAGCGAATGGCAAGTTTAAAAGCGGAATAAAATTCATTAAAATTGAGCCGGCATCATCCCAGATTTTAAATATATTTATCAAATTCATTAAAGATGCGTAAAGAGTGACAAATTTATAAATTTTTCTATTCACCATTCAAAATTTATCTTTTTTACATAAACGGGACTATCCAATGAACAATGCAGTATTTGAAACAGATTTTCAAGACCTAAACCTTTTAAAACGTGGTAAGGTAAGAGATATTTATGACCTCGGGGATTGTCTGCTCATGGTTGTAACAGACAGAATTTCTGCCTTTGATCTTATTATGCCCGAGCCTGTTTGCGGAAAAGGTAAAATCTTAACGGAAATTTCTCTATTCTGGTTCCGCATGATGGAATCAATTGTGAAAAATCATCTTATTACAAGCAATGTGGACGACTATCCAGGTGTTTGTGCTCCATACAAAAATATTTTAAGGGGAAGAAGCATGCTTGTGAAAAAAGCCAGGCCATTTCCCATTGAATGTGTTGTCAGAGGCTATATATCAGGCTCCGGCTGGAAATCCTATGTTGAGTCAGGAAGTATATGCGGCATTAAACTACCAGACGGGCTAAAAGAATCTGAAAGACTTCCCGAAACAATTTTCACTCCATCAACCAAGGAAGAGATAGGGACGCATGATATAAATATAAATTTTGCCGATGCCAGTGATATTATAGGGGAGACTTCCGCCAACAGACTCAAAGAGCTTAGCCTGAAAATATACAAAAAAGCAGTGAAAATAGCTGATACAAAAGGTATTATTATTGCTGATACAAAGTTTGAATTCGGTCTTGTAGATGATGAAATTATCTTAATAGACGAAATTCTCACCCCTGATTCATCCAGGTTCTGGCCTAAAAAAACCTACATGCCCGGCGGTCCCCAAGTGAGCTTTGACAAACAGTATATACGGGACTATCTAATATCAATCAACTGGGATAAAAATCCTCCAGCACCTTCTTTGCCTGACAATGTTATTCAAAATACATTAAAAAAATATCAGGAAGTATTGCAGTTGCTGTCAGATTAAAAATACTTTTTGCACAATATGGAAATAGAAAAAAAAAAAATATCCCTTTCATCCATCAACCAGATGGATGGCACCTTTAAAATTACTACCCAAACGGATGTTCGGGAACTTGTTGGCTCAATCAAAGAATTAGGAGTAATAAATCCCCCCCTGGTCAAAAAACAAGCGGAAATGTTTATCATTATCAGCGGTTTTCGGAGAATTGCAGCATGTTCGCACCTTGGTTCTTCTGATATTGTTGTAAGGATAGTTGCTCCGAAAGCCACGGAACTTGACAATGTTAAACTTGCAATCGTTGAAAATTCATTGCAGCGCCCCTTGAATCTCATAGAACAGTCCAAATGTTGCAGCATGCTTGCAGCCTGTTATAACAATGATAAAAAATTAGCTGCTGCGGCATCGAATCTTGGTTTGCCGGACAATCCCCACCTGTTTAATAAAATTAAAAGCATATTCATACTCCCTGATTTTATTAAACAATCTGTTTTAAATAATACCATATCACTCTCCATGGCCATGGAACTGGGGGCCCTGGAAGAAAATATTGGAATAGAATTCGCAAAACTCTTTGTTTATTTAGGCTTGAGCCTTAATAAGCAAAAGCAATTTCTTGAATATGTCAAAGAGATTGCAATTATTGAAGATATTTCGATCCTTGAAGTACTTTTTGCAGATCATTTAAAAGATATCTTAAAAAACAATGATTTAATCAAAAATCAAAAAGCTCAACAGATACGTTCTTATTTAAAAAACAGACGTTTTCCAGCAATAACAAAAGGGGAAAAAGAATATGAAGAAATTGTAAAAAGTTTAGAAATGGGGAAAGGGATAAGACTTGCCCCCCCAAAAAATTTTGAGAGCACAAGTTACACTTTTTCTTTAACGTTCAACAATATTAAAGAAATTGTTGGATTAATAAAAAAATTGGATAAAATCAGCCGGTCAATAAATTTTAAAAACCTTTTTAAAATATACAGCAACCCGGGCAAAGCATGAAAACTCGTTGGAAGCTGTATCCTTACCCGGATGTCTGTTTAGTCTGTGTTCATTCAGACCTGTACTATTCAATAATCACCAGCACCTGATTTGTGTCTACTTTGGCCTGTTCAGCCACCTTAACTTCTTTAACGGTTCCGGCAGCTGGAGCACAGATAGGATTCTCCATTTTCATGGATTCAAGAATCACAACTTCATCATCAGCTTTAACCGAATCTCCCGGTTTAACTAAAATTTCAATAACAGTCCCTGGCATTGGAGCAACTATATCTTGACTCATTTAATTCTCCTTTTTATAAATTCAGATTTAATATATAAAAATTTAGTGTACAATAGTAGCATATATTTCCACTGTAACCATGTAATGAAGTACCATTTATATGACTGAAAACTCATTATCTGTCAAGATATAAAGTAAAAAAATATATTCACAAGAGATTCTGTTGACAAATATATTTTTATACTGTTTATTCATACCACCTTGTTCTAATATATGGGATTTATGCTAAGAATTTTGGAGGGATTATCCTTTGTAAGCCTGCAATAAATACTCGTTCCTTATCAAAATAATTACCTTAAAGCCCATGGTGCGGCAGGGTAAAAAAAATGCAACTATTCAGCGTCACTGATTTAAGAGACGCAACAGGTATGATCTGATTAAAACTTTGAAATTGTTTGAACAATGCTGCAAAGCGTATAGATTCATCTTTATCGTATTATGATAATTTGATTTATTTTTCTTGACTTTTATATGAAAATATTACTATATTATTCGGTTATAATTTTTTAACCTTTTATTTCTTTTTTAAAAGGTATCTTTTTAATATGAGGGTTCAAAGGGAGTATTTGAAAAAAATTACCATATCAACCGTTGCATAAATAATTTCACTGCTCCAATACCCTAAACTTATTGAAAAGTTGCTTTTTAAGGATATAAATGTTTGATAATCTTAGCGATAAGCTAAATAACATATTCAAAAAACTAAAAGGTCACGGTAAATTAACAGAAAGAAATATCGAGGAGGGATTAAAAGAAGTAAGAATGGCTCTCCTTGAAGCTGACGTGAACTATAAGGTGGTTAAAAAGTTTATCATTGAGGTAAAGGAACGCGCCCTTGGGCAGGAGGTTATGGCCAGCCTTACTCCTGGCCACCAGATTATCAAAATAGTCAATGATGAACTTACCAAACTCATGGGCAACACCCATAGCGATTTAAACCTCTCAGGGACAAAGCCTGCCTCGATTATGCTCGTGGGCCTTCAAGGCTCAGGAAAAACAACCACAGCAGGGAAACTTGCGCTTTTATTAAGAAAACAAGGGAAAAACCCCTACCTTGTTCCAGCGGATGTTTATAGACCGGCGGCCATAGATCAGCTGGAAACAATTGGGAAGCAATTGTCTATTCCGGTATTTTCGTCCAACACCCAGATGGACCCTGTGCAAATTTGCCGCGAAGCCATGCTTTCAGCACAAAAAGCCGGACATGATATCCTTCTGCTTGATACTGCAGGTCGGCTTCATGTTGATGAAAAATTAATGGATGAACTTTGCAGAATTAAAAAAACAGTTCATCCTTCCGACATTCTTTTTGTTGCAGATGCCATGACTGGCCAGGATGCCGTAAATGTTGCCAAATCCTTTAACAGTTCCCTTGATATTGGGGGTGTGGTCCTTACAAAAATGGATGGCGATGCCCGCGGGGGTGCTGCACTTTCCATAAAGGCTGTTACGGATAAACCAATAAAATTTATTGGCGTTGGTGAAAAACTAAGCGATATTGAACCATTTCATCCGGAACGGATGTCCTCCAGAATACTGGGCATGGGAGATGTCCTGACGTTTATTGAAAAAGCACAATCAGTTGTTGATAACAAAAAAGCCATTGAACTGGAACGAAAATTAAGAGAAAGCACTTTTACTCTAAATGATTTTCGGGAACAGATGGTTCAAGTCCGCAAAATGGGTTCCATAAGTGACCTTGTCAGCATGATTCCAGGCTTTAATAATAAAAAACAACTAAAACACTTAAAAGTTGATGATAACGAATTTGCAAGGGTCGAGGCAATCATAAATTCAATGACTCCTGCTGAAAGGACAAAATATACCATTATAAACGGCAGTCGACGCAAAAGGATCGCCAGAGGTAGTGGTACAAGCGTTCAAGATGTGAATAGATTGATCAAAAATTACGCCCAGGTTATGAAAATGATTAAAAAAATTAATAAAGGTGGTATACGCGGCATGGACCGTGGCATGTTGCCGTTTTAAAGGAGAAATAATGTCAGTTATGATAAGATTGGCCAGACATGGTGCAAAAAAAAAACCTTTTTACAGAATCGTTGTGGCAGACCATAAGTGTCCCAGGGATGGACGTTTTTTAGAGGTTGTCGGCACTTATGACCCTTTGCAGGCTCCTGCTAAGGTTGCCTTAAAAGAAGAGCGGGTCAAATATTGGATGGGAGAAGGTGCTATTCCGTCTAATACTGTTAACAGCCTCCTTAAAAAAGAGGGTTTTTTCCCCCCATCAGCATAAACTATTTTGGTGCTTTTTTATTTTTTCGGCAAAGGCAATAAAAGCTGACAGCTTTTATTCAGGCACTAAAAAAACTTTGTAACTATTCAGCGTCGCTGATTTAAAAGACGCAGCAGGTATGAGATGAATAATTACAAAACTTTTTTATATTTTTTTGTGCGCTCAACTGTCAAAGCCGGCTCCCCCGGCTAGCAACTAACTTCTAATAACTAATTTAAGGAGACTGATCTATGAAAGAATTGGTAAGTTATATTGCACAAGCGCTGGTTGATAACCCTGAGCAAGTAGAAGTTTCAGAAGTTGAAGGGAACCAAACATCAGTATTGGAACTTAAAGTAGCAAAAGAAGATCTGGGGAAAGTTATAGGAAAGCAGGGGAGGACGGCAAGGGCGATGCGGACAATATTAAGTGCCGCATCTGCAAAGCTTAAAAAACGTACAGTTCTTGAAATCCTGGAATAAGTGAATGGAGAAGCAGAAATTTCTTCTTGTTGGAAAAATAGTAGGAGCGCATGGAATAAAAGGAAACATTAAGGCTTTTTCATATTCTGAATCGATTTTTCTGTATACGCAGCTTGATCACATTTTTCTTATAGATACCGCTGGTATTCAAAAAAAATGTAAGATCAAATGGGCAAAACTCCACCAGGGGCAAATAATCTTATTATCTTTAGAAGGAATAGAAACCCGTAATGCAGTTGAAGCACTTGTGGGCACCAAGCTTTTTATAGAAAAAGATAAAATTCCTAAAATTGATAACGGGAGTTACTATTGGTTTGATATTATAGGCCTTTCTGTTTTTACGGAGGATAATGAGTATAAGGGAATTATTGAATCAATAATTCCCACAGGGGCAAATGATGTTTATCTTGTTAAATGCCCAAGGGCCTCTGGGGGAAAAGATGAGATTCTATTGCCTGCTCTGGAGTCTGTGGTCATGGAAATAGATTTAAAGAAAGGGAGAATGACGGTTACTTTACCTGAAGGCCTATTGTAAAGCGGAGTGAAATTATTTATATGACGGTCTATAAATTGTTTTTTTAAAAAACTCCAGGTGTAATCGGCAGCACTTTATGATATTTCATGCAGTAACCATTTTCCCGGATATGTTTAATATGCTCAGGGAACATGGAATTGTCAGAAAAGCTATAGAACAAGATAAAATTTCTGTTTCAGCCATAAATATCAGGGATTTCGCAGAAGGGAAGCACAGGAACACCGACGACAGACCCTATGGTGGAGGATACGGGATGGTTATGAAGCCTGAACCTGTTATCCGCGCTATCAGGCATGCAAAGAGTCTTTCCCCTTTATCCCAAACAGTATTCCTTTCACCCCAGGGGATCCCTTTTGATCAGAAAAAAGCTTACGAACTGGCATCTTTAAAAGGGCTTATTCTTGTATGTGGACGCTATGAAGGTGTGGATGAGCGGGTTTGCCATGACCTGATAGATTTTGAAATTTCAATAGGGGATTATGTTCTTACAGGTGGTGAGCTCCCTGCCATGGTCATGATGGATGCGGTAATAAGACTGATACCAGGTGTTTTGGGAGGGGAAGGGTCCTCTGAAAATGATTCTTTTTCAGCTTACCTGCTGGAGCATCCCCATTACACAAGGCCCCCTGTTTTTGAAGGGGAGGCTGTCCCTGATATACTTTTATCCGGCAATCATAAAAAAATTGAAGAATGGAGGCTTGAAACTTCCCTGATCCGCACATTCTTAAAAAGAAGAGATTTACTCTACAATAAAAAAATAAAAACCAATGAAATAAAAATTCTTAAAAAATGGTGTTCAGATATTGAAAAAATTATTAGCGCCCAATCTGTTCATGGCGCTGACTCATTATCCCGTGATTAACAGAAATGGCCAATTAATATCATCTGCGGTAACTAATCTTGATCTCCATGACTTGTCACGCTCTGCAAAAACATATGGAGTACGTACATTTTATGTGGTAACACCCCTTTTAGATCAGAAAGGGTTAATAGAAAAGATTGTTTCCCACTGGACAAATGGAATCGGATCAGAGCTTAATCCTTCGAGACGCAAAGCCTTGGAACTTATCAAAATTAAAACCTCCCTGGATGAAGTTAATGAAGATATACTCAAAGAATGTAAGATTCCACCCAAAACAGTTGTAACCTGTGCCAGGGATAAATATAGTAATTTTACTATTTCCGAGTTTTCTAAAAAACTTCAGACCGGAAATCCATATTTATTAATATTCGGCACAGCCTGGGGGCTTTCAGAAGAATTAATACTAAAAGCCGACCATGTTTTAGAGCCTATCATGGGATCTGCTGATTATAACCACCTGTCTGTGAGATCGGCTTCGGCTGTTATCCTTGATAGGCTTTCGGGAGAAAGAAAGGAGTAGTCAATATGCAAATAATGGAACAATTAAAAAAAGAGACAATGCGGTTTGATATACCTAACTTTAAAGCAGGTGATACCGTAAAAGTTCACGCAAAGGTGAGAGAAGGTGAAAAAGAACGTATCCAGGTATTTGAGGGGGTTGTCATCTGCCGCCATAGAAAAAAGGCGGACGCAACTTTTACAGTGAGAAAAATTTCCTATGGAATAGGAGTTGAACGTATTTTCCCACTTCATTCTCCAACCATAGATAAAATTGAAATCATCCGACACGGTCGCGTGCGGCAGTCAAAAATTTATTATTTAAGAGCATTAAGAGGAAAGGCCGCAAGGATTAAAGAACGTAGAATAAATTAAAAGCATCCATGGATCGTCACACAAATAACTTCACTCCCTTAGGAACGAAAATTTTATAAGTTGAACAAAATAGCTTGTCTTTTGGCCAATCTTTCGTTGCATCAAAGGCCGAATGTATAGTATGCAACCTTTAATGCGCCTTGTATATTGGCCAAAATCCTGCGCTATTTCTGCTCAACTTATTTCATCTCCGTTCCTTATCGGTGGTCGGAGTTATAATACCCATCCCTCCGGCCTTGTGCCAAATTTTAAAATGGGGTTATTCTCTGACGATCTATATAGCCGGTTCCCGTTTTTAAAATCTGAAACCTTGACCAGTCTGAATTCTGTTTCCCCAGCGTTTAAATACTTTGGATAGATTTATGGAAAACGATCTTTGGCGATTCGAGAACCAGGAATTGCAAAAAGGATTCGTAAAAATTGCAGGGATCGACGAGGCTGGCCGTGGGCCCCTGGCCGGGCCTGTTGTATCTGCGGCAGTCATCCTCCCCCTCTCTTTTTCTATATCAGGTGTAACTGATTCAAAAAAACTGACACCAAAAAAACGTGAATTTTTATATGACGAAATTTATAAACATTCTCTTTGTATAGGCACCGGTATTGTGGATGAACTGGAAATAGACCGAATTAACATACTCCAGGCGGCTCTTTTATCCATGGCCAAATCTGTTTTTGATCTTAAAATCAAACCAGATTCCCTTTTAATTGACGGAACTTTTAATATTAACGTAAACCTTCCCCAAACCGCCATCCCCAAAGGAGACTCTTTGAGTATTTCCATTGCTGCCGCGTCAATTATTGCCAAAGTAACCCGTGATAGAATCATGAAAAAGTACCATGCAATTTATCCTGAATACGGGTTTTTAAATCATAAGGGCTATCCAACAAAGGCTCACAAAGCAGCAATTAAAAGATATGGACCATCTCCCATTCACAGACGCACCTTCAAAGGGGTCAGAGACTAAAAATGCTGAATAATACTCAAACATTCGGCAAAAAAAGTGAATCGATTGCTGCGGCATTCCTTAAAAAAAATGGCTATAAAATATTACACCGAAATTACCGTATAAAAATCGGTGAAATCGATATTATCGCAAAGGAAAACAAGACCATAGTATTTGTCGAGGTCAAGTCAGGAAGGACCTGTTTTGCAGGTAATCCCAAGTGGGGAGTTACCCCCGGAAAACAGAAAAAAATTTCAATGGTTGCCTTATATTACCTTAAAACCATGAAGCTTTCAGACCAGAAAGCAAGATTTGATGTTGTCTCCATTGTTTCAACCAAAACAGATCCTTTGAAAATAGAACTGATTAAAAATGCCTTTGAACTCGCCTATAAATAATACTGATGCAAAAGACCCGGGGATTCTCTTTGTAGTTGCAACCCCCATAGGGAACAGAAAAGATATAACATTAAGGGCCATTGAAACCCTTGAGCAGGTAGACCTTGTGGCTGCTGAGGATACAAGAAAAACCGGACATTTTCTCATATCCCTCAAAATCAAAGCCAACCTTATCTCCTACCACGAACATAATGAAAGAAAACGAACCCCTTATCTGATTAACAAAATGAAATCCGGGTTTTCAGTTGCCCTGGTTTCAGACGCAGGGACACCATCTGTGTCAGATCCCGGATACCATTTAATAACCGAAGCCATATCAAATGGAATCAGAGTTGTCCCCATTCCCGGAGCCTCTGCAGCGGTTACTGCACTTTCTGCATCGGGTATCGCGGGGGGGGAGTTTATCTTTATGGGATTCCCGCCAAGAAACAAAAACAAACGCAAAAAAATGTTAAAAACTTTTTTAGAAGAGGAAAAAACAATTGTTTTTTACGAGTCCCCAAGGCGGGTTACAACCTTTTTAGAAGAAATAAAAGAGACCCTGGGAAACAGACATTCTGTTATATCCAGGGAGATGACAAAACTCTATGAAGAATTTATAAGAGGGGATCTATCTGAAGTTATTACAAGCTTAAAAGACCGTGCTTCTATTAAAGGTGAATTCACCATACTCATAAGCGGGAATAGAGAAAAAAAGAAAATTTGTGATGAAGAGCTTTTAAAGGAGGTTAAAGCAAGGATGGACAAAGCAGATTCAGGAGTTTTGGAGATTGCAAAAGAGATTTCAAAAAAATATCACCTTAAAAAAAGTATGGTATATGATATTGCGTTAAAAATCAAAGGGGATCAGGACTGATATTTTGAATATAATATATCCGGTTATCCTTAAAGTTCCCGAAAGAAATCCCCCCCTTGCTCCAAGGGAGAGAGTAAAATTTTTAAGTAGTCATGCACGAAAAGCACTGGAAATATCGAGCATTAAAAGCGGATACGGCCAGATCAAGCCCCTTAAGGATAAAAATGGGGTTCCCCTACCATTTAAAAAAAAATACTGGTCTCTCACACACAAGCCCCAGTATGTGGGTGGAGTGGCCGCTGATTTTAAAATTGGAATGGATATTGAAGAAATTGAAAGAATAAGGGGATCTAAAAAGGCTCTGCGTAAAAAAACCGCCACAGAAAAAGAATGGGAACTTGGGCATTCTGATAATTTTGAACTTTTTTTTCGCTATTGGACAGCAAAGGAATCTGTGATAAAGGCAGAAGGGTCTGGCATAAGAGATCTGCTAAAGTGTCGAATTATCGAACTTATTGATGATAATAACCTTGTTATCCATTACAATAAAAAGGACTGGATAGTGGAACACCATTTTTTTCAGGGGCATATGGCATCCGTTGTAAAAAATTCATGCCGCGTTAAATGGATAAAATCACTCTGCACCCCTTGAAAAAAACATAAAAAAGTATAAAACAATATAGGAAAAAATCTGTGGATTCTGAATTTTTAAATAAACTTCTTGCTGATGTTGCAGCAGGACAACTTTCTGTTGGAAATGCATCTGCAAGACTCATGAATCTATCTTTCGAAGATATAGGTTATGCTCATATAGATCATCATCGATCTCTCAGAAAGGGCTTTCCTGAAGTTATATTCGGACTTGGCAAAACAGCTGATCAGATAATGGGAATAATAGAAAAAATGATCCCCCAGGAAAATGTTTTGCTGATCACCCGTGTTGACTGCGAAAAAGCAAATTTAATATGCGACCATTTTTCTGACATGCTTTACCATAAAGATGCCAAAATGATTATTTGGGAAAAAAGACCCATCCTTGAGCAGGGAAAGGGGAAAATCCTTGTTCTTTCAGCAGGCACTTCAGACATTCCAGTCGCCAAAGAGGCGTTTTTAACTGCAAAGGCCATGGGTAATAATGTTGAATCCATCTTTGACGTGGGAGTTGCAGGGATTCACAGACTATTTGATCATAAAAAACTGATTGATCAGGCTAACGTTCTGGTTGTGGTGGCAGGAATGGAAGGGGCGCTTCCCAGCGTGGTTGCAGGACTTGTAAACAAACCTGTAATTGCGGTTCCCACAAGTATCGGGTATGGAACAAACCTTGGAGGACTAACCCCCCTTTTTGCCATGCTTAACTCCTGCAGTTCAAATGTTGCAGTGGTCAATATTGATAATGGCTTCGGCGGAGGGTACATGGCTTCGGTTATTAATCGAATATAAAAACAATAAATTTTCCAGCCGCGGTTATTACCTGACAATCTATAGTTACTTTTTTTCATTGCTTTTCTTTTTTAGCCGACAATTTTTGGTTACAGATTTATTCTCTTGACAATTAATAATATTTGAGTATTTGTATAGGCTAAATATTATTAAATCTTAGTCGTTTAAAAAGCTTAAAAACTCTAAGGGGAATAACTTAAAAGCCTTACCCGAAACAACTTCCACATTCCTTATCACTACCGCATAACTATCTAAATCGTTATGCTTTTTTTGCTGCATTACGTCATAAACCCGTGATCATTTTTTTTGAAAAATATTAAAATATGAGGTGTAAATATGCAAAAAAGCATGAATCTTAAAACAAAGACGTTAGTTGGCTATCTTATTGTTATAATTCTCATGGTTGTAGTCGGAGGAATTGCCGTAATTCAGTTTAAGAGCTTGACAAAAAAGGTAAATTATATGGCAAATGAGGTCGCAGGAAATGTTAAAATAACCAGTGACTTTGTCTCAACAATCGAATCGATGAGAATTAATGTTGAAAGATATATCTTTCAAAATAAAGAAGAAGATAATATTGCTGCACAAAAAGATCTTATCAAAGTACTGGATGCGTTAAAAAAAGTTGAAGTAAAGATAACCGCTCCTGAAAGCAGACAAATTTTAAAAAAAATAAAAAAACTCTCCATCGAGTATATTGATAAGTACAAAAAAACTGTAATCAGGTATAATATAAAAAATAAGAATAAGCTCTCTCTCTATTCTGAAGGCCAAAAAATTCAGAAAAGTTTAGAAAAAATAATCAAGACAACAGATAACAGTAATACCTCGAATTTCTTCCAAAATGCGTATAATGACTTTATGACTGCCAGGGTAGAAGTTGAAAAATTTATGTCAAATGCTGACTCCACTCATTCCAGAAAAGCAACAGGCAGCCTCGATTCCGCCCTTGCCAAAATAGAAAAAGCAGGTGGAAAATCTGCAAAAAATTTAGGTTATGCCATTGAAGACTTCCTCGACTCCTTTGACGGCTTTGTTTCTGTTTCCAAAAAACTGGACGAAGAAGTGCTAAAAACTATCCTCCCCCTTGCCCCTGAAATAGTCAAGCTAGCACGACAGATTTCTACTTCAGGGTGGACTGAAATGAAAAAATCCAATGGGGACATGGAAAAAAAGGCCGATTCAGCTTCAAAAGCGATAATCTTGATTATGATTTTTGCCATTATCATCGGGTTTGCCATAGCAATACTATCTGCTAATCAGATTATTAACCCGATAAAACAGGTTGTAGCCAGCTTAAAAGATATAGTTGAAGGTGAAGGTGACCTCACAGTACGTCTTGAGATAAAAAGCAAAGATGAGGTGGGGGAACTGGCACACTGGTTTAATGCTTTTGTCGAAAGAATTCAGCTGATGATCAAGGAAATTTCCGAAAATGCCCTGACACTTAACAGTTCTGCGACCCAGTTAACAACTATTTCCGAACATATGACACAGGGTGCCGGCGACACATGTAACAAAGCAAATAATGTTTCAGCTGCAGCAGGGGAGATGAACTCAAGCATGACGGCTGTTGCAGCAGCAGCTGAGCAGATTTCCGTTAATTTGGGTGTTGTGGCAACATCGGCCGAAGAGATGACAGATACAGTGAACGAAATCGCAAAAAATTCTGAAAAAGCGCGCCTTATAACAACTGAGGCTGTTAGTGATGCCACAGAGGCTTCGGAACAGGTAAATCAACTGGGTATTGCTGCCCAGGATATCAGCATGGTAACAGAAACAATAACTGAAATTTCCGAACAGACCAATCTCCTGGCATTAAATGCCACCATTGAAGCGGCCCGGGCAGGGGAAGCAGGTAAGGGTTTTGCGGTGGTTGCAAATGAAATCAAGGATCTTGCACGCCAAACATCATCGGCCACAAGCGAAATCCGAACTAAAATTGAAGGGATTCAAACCACCACGGGGGCGACTGTAACGCAGATTGAAAAAATTCTCACAGTCATAAATAATATAAATGATATTGTGGCCACCATAGCCACTGCTGTGGAAGAACAATCTGTATCGAGCCAGGGAATTGCAGAAAATGTTGTCCAGGCTTCCGGAGGTATGCAGGAGGTTAATGAAAATATTGCCCAAACATCCGTTGTATCAGGAGAAATTACAAATGATATAGGTGAAGTAACACAATCTTCCAATGAAATTTCCAACAGCAGCTCCCAGGTGAATATGAGCTCCATGGAATTAAAACAGCTTGCGGAACAATTACAGCAAATGGTTGAAAAATTTAAGATTTAAGATTTCACTTTTTTACACCAAACTCAAATTAGAACAAAGAACGTAACTATTAAGTGTCGCTGGTTTAAGATAGGCAACAGGTATGATCTTATTAAAACTTTGAAATTGTTTGAACGGATTAGAGAGTGTTAAGAAAGAATCCATCAGGGCTGAATTTATTGACGTCATTTTCCGGCATACTATTACGCAAGTTTATATTTTTAACAGATTCTTTCTTTACGACCTCTTATCTGTGAGTTTTTCATGTTTTAATCAGATTATACCTGTTGCCGTACATATTCGCTAAATAATTACCAAAGAACAAGCCTCTGGCTATCCTTGCCGGAGGCTTGTTCTTTTTATAGACCGTCACACAAATAATTTCACTCCGTTATTGGCCGCCTGCGTATTTAAATACGCCTTCCTCTCTTTGGCCTTGTGCCAAATTTTAAAATCGGGTTAGGAACGGAGATGAAATAAATTGAACAGAAATAGCGCAGGATTTTGGCCCATATACAAGGACCTAAGGAACGGGGACGAAATAAGTTCGCAATTTTAAGTGTTGAGGCGCCTGTCTGGCAAGGCGCGAAAGTGTAGGAATATCAAGATATTGCTACGCTTTTGTAACGCAGTCAGACAGGATGGATCGACGCTTAAAATACCAAGTTATTTCGTCCTCGTTCCTAAAG
>CAZNFB010000002.1:33535-46404 GCA_964572105.1 uncultured Desulfobacteraceae bacterium | reverse complement strand
TACCTGTGTAAAGGTTACAAAAATATTCCAGTAACGCATTATATGTATGCTTTATCAGATAATTCTATAAAGAGTGTGTTGAAATTGATAATCTGACAATCTATAAATGTTCAGATAATAAATTTGGTACAAGGCCAGAGGGAGAAAGGAGTGTATTCTCCTGCGGCCGATAACATGCTGAAATTATTAGTATGAATGTTTATATTTTTCATATAGCTATCTGAACGATTATTAACAAAATATAAATTTTGTAGGCTAAAATGATGAATAATTTTATAAAAGTTTTACCGGTGGTTGTGGCAGCTTTTTTTTTAAATGTTCATATCTGTTTTGCTTTATCCCTTGAAGCTGCAATATCTCTTGCAAATCAAAATCTTCCTTCCCACAAGTCTTTAAAAATAAATATTGATTCTAAAAACTTTTTATATAAGGCATCCCTGTCTCCTTATCTCCCAACCTTGGATCTCGGCGGGGAGGTGGAACGGAGGAAAACTTCTGACAATAAAAATACCACAATAAGAGATGTAACCCTGCGCTATTCACTAAACGGGGAACCTGTTCGAGAGATTCCCTCGAGCGTTTTGGATCTGGATTCTGAATCCGTCAACAAAATAGATGGAGATACTTACGGTATTACCCACTATGATGCTACGCTTGGGTATATACTTTTTGACGGAGGAATCCGAAAAGCGGATCGAAATATTGCAAGGTTAGACCTTAACTCTGCCAGAGAAAACTTCAGGGGAGATCTGATTGACCTTGAGCATGATGTTAAAGTTATTTATTTTAATGCAGTCACAAGGAAGGAAATCCTGGCGCAAAGGGAAATGCAGCTTAAAAATGCTGAAACAGTTTATGCAATTGCCAAAGGAAAATATAAGCATGGTGTCACTCTTTTGTCTGATGTTCTACAGGCTACTGTTGATCTGAAGAAGGCCATGGTTGAATTAAGGCATGCAAAGGGGGATATTGCCAAGGCTATGTTTGAACTTAATTCATTTATAGGCCGGGATTTGCAGACCCCTTATGACCTTGGTGATAAATCAAATATTAATGTAATCCTTCCTAAAAGGGAAGAACTTATTGCCGCCGCTCTTGATAAACCGGTTGCCAGGGAAGCTTTAAATGAGGTTAAAAAAACAAAAAATATAGTATCCCGCAATCTGAGTCAATTTTATCCCACTGTTGTAAGTTCAATTTCATATTCCTATACAGACGGATTTGATGAATTCTGGGATGATCCAGTGGAAACCACGTCTGCCAAAGTAATGGCAAAATTTAATATTTTTGAGTTTAAAAAATATTATAACAGAAAATCCCATAAGGAAGATGTTAAGGTTTCCATGGAAAATCTGAATAATATTAAAAGGGGGCTTACCCTTAATCTGTACAGCACCTATGAAGATTTTCTTACATTTAAAGAAAGTGTTTATCTTGCAACCCAGCGTTTGAAAGAATCGCAGTTTAATTATGATCAGGCCATGGGAGAATATAAGGCAGGAAAAGGGGAGATCCTTTCTCTTGTACGTGCCCATACGCTTCTTTCAGATGCAATGAATCTTTTGAGTAAGACCAATTTTGGCTTTTCCCAGGCAAAGGCTGCTCTGGAGCAGGCTGCAGGTGTTAAAAACCTTGAAACTTTAGAAAGAGTAAACGGACTATAGGGGAAAAACATTGAAAAAATACTTTGTCATTATACCAATTTTTATACTGCTTATTTTTTTATCTTTTTTTGGTCTTAAGCTTTTTTTAGATGATAATGGGATTAAGGTGCTAAAAACTGTTGAGGTTAAACGCTCTGATATAAGAGGAGTCCTGGTGGAGGCTGGAATCGTTAAATTCAAGGTTGGTTCACAGGTGAAAGTTGGTGCCAGGGCCACAGGGGAAATATCCGAAATGCTGGTGGCGGTGGGTACCCGTGTGAAAAAAGGGGATACCATTGCTGTTATAGATAATCGTGAGATTTTAACAATGATGGATCAGACTGGGGCAGCAGTGGCATCAAAACGTCACAAGCTTCAACAGGTAAAGGAAACCTATCCCCAGTTAATTAAAGAGGCTGAGGCTAATTTCGAATATGCAAAGCTCGATTTTAAAAGGGAACTGAAATTAATTGAGCAGGAGTATACAACCCGTGTTGCGGTGGAGCGGGCAAAAACTGCCTATGAATCGGCCAGCGCCGTTTTAAAACGTCTAAAAGAAGAATATAACACAGAGGAAAAAATTGTAAATTCAGAGATAAAAGAGCTTTTGCAGGTGATAGAACAGCAGAAAATCAAACTGAGTTATGCAAAAATAGTTGCTCCCATTGGCGGCGTTGTTTCAGAGGTTACAGCCCAGGTGGGAGAGACTATAGTTACAGGGCTTCAGGTTGCAAATCTTGTCACTATAATAGATCCTCTTGGTCTTGAAATATGGATATATGTTGATGAAACTGACATAGGAACTGTTAAAACGGGACAATCTGTTGAATTTCAGGTTGACACTTATCCGGATAAAATTTTTACAGGAAACATTAATAAAATTAATCAACAGCCGATCATAAAAGATAATATTACATATTATCTTGCAATTGTGAATATAACAAAAGATGTTGCAGAGGTTCTAAGGCCTGAAATGACAGTTTATGTCAGGATCATATATGCTGAAAAGCAGGGCGTGTTGACCCTTGCCAACTCCGCCATTAAATTTGAAGCAGGAAGGGAAGTCGGCTACATGGTGCTGGGGAAAAAACAGGTTGAAAAAATTTATCTTAAAATAGGTCTCAGGGGTGAAGAAAAGAGTGAAATTCTCTCTGATATTTTGCCTGGAGATATTTTTGCAACAGAGTTGCTTATTTCTAAATAGACTGAGATATAATAAAATTTAAAAACTTCTTAAACTCGCTACGCTCAAGCAGCCAGAGCTTTTTAAATTTCACCATGGCTTAAGTTCTAACATCTGGAGGAAGGCGTATTGTAATGCGCAGGCAGACGATAACTCACTGAAATTATTATATAAACATCCATACCCCCTGAATAAGTCGATATGTAAGGATGAGGATAAAAAAATGCCCCTTTGTTTGATGGAAAATGTAAGCAAAAGCTACAGACTTGCTACTGAAAATGTAAAAGTATTAAAGGGGATCAATCTGAAAATTGAGACCGGTGATTTTTTGGCTGTCATGGGGGTATCCGGTTCAGGTAAAACCACTCTTATGAATATAATAGGCTGTCTGGATGTTCCCACCTCCGGCAGATTTGTTTTTTTAAATCGTGAAACTTCAGAGCTTACAGATGATGAGCTTTCTGTTATAAGAAATAAACATATAGGTTTTGTTTTTCAGAATTTTTACCTTCTTCCCTATGCCACGGTTCTTGAAAATATTTTACTCCCCACCATTTATTCTTCAGAAAATACCGGCAAGGCAAAAAAAAAGGCTATTGAGCTTTTGCGCCTTGTCGGCTTGGAATCAAGGATGAATTTCAAACCTTCACAGCTCTCAGGGGGACAACAGCAGCGTGTTGCCATTGCAAGGGCACTTATTAATGAACCTGATCTTATTTTGGCAGATGAGCCCACAGGTCAGCTGGACAGTGAAACATCTAAAGAGATCATCTCCCTTTTGTCAGATATGCACAAAATCGGAAAAACCGTTATAATAGTAACCCATGATCCTGATATTGCTAATTGTACAAATAGACTTATCATGATTAATGATGGAATTATTGGTAGTTAAGCAGATGAACAGATTCGCAAGGCTTTTTTCCCAATCTATTAAGGCCACTTTTGCCTTTAAAATACGTGCTATGTTTTGCATTGTCAGTGTTGCTCTGGGGATAGCATCTGTCATACTTATTATAGCCGCTATGGAAGGCGCATATGTTAAAGCCTTTGATATTGTGGAAAAATTTGGACCGGATTCGGTTATGATTACAGGGGGAAACAGGCAATTGAGGGCCACAGGAAATGTGGAAAAGACCATCACCCTTGATGATTTGGCTGCAATAAAGGAATCCTTTCCAGAAGGATATGTGGTGAATCCTGTGGTTACCATAGGAGCTTCCCGGGTTACATATAAAAACAAGAAATTTCAAACCCACCTGGTGGGGGTGGGGGATAATTACTCAGTTGCGTGGTCCTGGCCCCTTGTCCAGGGCAGGGGTATTATAATAAACGATATCACCGGAGCAAAAAATGTGGCAATTATTGGTCAGTATTTAGCCAGAGAACTCTTTGGTGAAAATAATCCTGTGGGAAAATATATTTTTGTGAAAGGTTTCCCTGTAAGGATTATAGGAATTCTTCAGAAAAAAGGTATGACTCCAAATGGGCAGAATCTTGATAACCGTGTTCTTATTCCAATTACCACTGCTATGAAAAAGGTTCAAAATGAAAAAAAATATATATCAGCCATAAAGATCAGATTTAGCGATCAAACGAGAATCAACTATTATGTTGAAGAGCTGGAGGTTTTTTTAAAAAAGCGGCATAAGATTTTGCCTGGGGCCCAGAGCGATTTCACAACCATTTCCCCAAAAGAAATAATTATGTTTTTAGTAACACTTACAGGAACCCTTATTTTATTCATAGGAACTTCAGGCATTATATCACTTTTTGTAGCAGGGTTTGTCATTGCTAATCTTTTTTTACTCTCTGTGAAGGAGAGAAGTCAGGAGATCGGAATCAGGAGAGCCCTGGGAGCAAGTCAAATGGATATTATCCTTCAGTTTTTAGGAGAAGCTGTAATACTTACAACTTTAGGGGGAATAGCCGGTTCTCTGCTTGGTTTGTTTTCATCAAAACTTTTTGCAGTTGTGGCTGATTTCCCAATGCATTTTTCATGGAAGGGATTTGCCGTGGGGCTTCTCCTCTCCTCTCTGGTGGGTATACTTTCCGGCATTCAGCCGAGCCTGGTGGCTGCACGTTTAAATCCAGTTGAAGCTATTACAAAATGAACATAATTATTCTTAATCTGACAATAGCCTGGCGCTCCTTAAGTGTTTATAAGTTAAGATCCGCCTTTGCAGTACTTGGTGTTTTTTTTGGAACTTTTTCTTTAATTCTGGTTTCAAATCTCTCAGGCTCTTTTCTTGAACAGACCAAAAGGGATCTGGATAAAATGGGGCAAGATTTTTTAATAGTACGAAACGGTGTGGTAAAACATTTTGCTGCCAAAGCCCAGCTTTTAGATGAGGCGGTTAATCTTTCAATAGATGATGCCTCTGCAATAATAAATGGTGCAAAATCGGTTAAGCAGGTATCCCCATCCTGTACGAAGGTGGCTCCTGTAAAATATAAAGGGAAGACTTTTGCCCCGGTTCTGGTAATAGGGGCAACTCCCAGTTATCAGGAGATTAGAGGTGCTGCTTTGCAAAGAGGCCGATTTATAACAGAAATAGATAATAATAACATAAAAAAAGTTGTTGTTCTTGGAGCCAGAGTTGCTGAAGAACTCTTTGCCGACAAAGATACTCCCCTGGGGAAATATATTCTTGTAGGAAACATGCCTTGCAGGGTTATAGGAATATTGGAGGAAAAGGGTGCTGATATATCTGGAGCTGATCAGGATAATCAGGTAATTATCCCTTTAACTACCCATATGAAGAGACTGGTGAGTAAAAATTTCATAGATTCCATTTACGTTCAGGTGGAAAATGAAACTTTGATTCCTTTGGCTAAGACAGAAATAGAATACATTCTAAGAGCACAGCATAAAATAACACCTAATAAAAAGGATGATTTTACAGTATTAGATTTAAAGGATTTAAAGGATTTAAAAACTCAGACAATTAGTATGATAACAGTTCTCGGGAAAGTATCTGCTTTTGCATCTTTTTTGATCGGAGGTATCGGTATATTATCTATTATGATTCTTATTGTAAACGAAAGAAAAACAGAAATAGGGATTAGAAGAGCAGTGGGTGCAAAAAAACATGACATAATTTACCAGTTTCTTATTGAATCATCGATTATATCATTTTCAGGTGGAATCGCTGGTCTTTTAGCCGGTTTTTTGTTAACTATAATTATTTTTAATCTGTCAATCCTTCCTTTTTATATTTCCATTTCAGGGTTAATTTTATCGTTTACTGCATCGATATTTATTGGAATCCTGTCTGGAATATATCCTGCAAAAAATGCAATAGCCATTCATCCCATTGATACCATCAGGGCATAAGGAATGTTGAGGAGACGGTAAGAGAACAGGAACAAGGTACTTTATTGTTCCATAGCTTTTTCCAGTTGCCTTCCTGAAATTAATTTTCTAAAAATGTATAATACAAAAAACATATAAAATGTGTAAAAGAGTATACAAAAAAATAGACAAAGAATTTTTGAAGTATTACGTTATTCATATGGCAGAACATCTGTTTTGGCCAAAGTATAAAATTTTTATCAGGTAAGTATCTATAATTATACAAAATATGCCATAACAAGTACCTGAAGGAATTTATTTGAATTTTTTTTTGGTTGATTCCGAAAATGGTGCGCTTTGTGCAGTATAGTAGGTTTACTTAGGCTTAAAAATCTGTTATTTATTGTAATTACAATGTAACATTTTTTACTATGGTTTTTCCTGTACATGTTTAAATAGTTTTGACGTAATTTTTTTGGTGCGATATCAGTCTAAGATGCGCTTAAAATACTGTATAAATTGTCACATGAATAATTTCACTCCGTTATAGGTCGCCTGCGTATTATAATAGGCCTTCCTTTATATCTGAGTGTTTGCTTGCCCTTCTAAAAAATATTGTAACTATTCAGCGTCGCTGATTTAAGATACGCAGCAGATTTAATCAGATTATACCTGCTGCCGTATATATTAGGAGCGAAAATTTTATAAGTTGAACGAAATAGCTTGTCTTTTGGCCCATCTACTTCGTTCAACTTATTTCATCTCCGTTCCTTAGCTGAATAGCTACAAAATATTTTTCAAGAAAGTCCATAAATACTACAAAAGTTTATTGATAAATTGTAAAGTTGTTAATTAAATGAATACTATAAGTTCAACAGGTTAAAACGTTCTTTTAAGAGGATAAAGATGAAAGTAAATTATAAAGACAATTGCTGCAAATCCCTTGACCTCATTATAAGCACAGGTTCCGATCCCATTGGGCTTGAAACTATATTGTCTGCTGACAGAATCGGGGTTCCCTCGATACTGGATCTTGGAAATGTATCAAATGTCGTTCTGGCCGGCTCATTGATAAACAGACTTTTTTTAGCAAAAACCTGCCATGCAGGAATCCGGCTTCAGATATCAGATGTTGATATTCTTTCAAGGTTAGCTTTCAAAAAATCGGACTTTCAACCTGAATTTATCATACTTTCCAACCCACTTGGCATTGATTCAAAAACAATCGATTTTGCTAAAGAAATTTCAGATAAAGTTATACTTGAGATCTATTCTATTAAGGAAGCCGAGCATATCCAGGAGGCCGGAATAAACGGGATTATTATCAGGGGAAATGAGGCCGGCGGTTTGTGCGGGTACGAAAGCAATTCGATTTTGCTCGAAAAAATTAAAAAAATAATTTCTCTTCCAATATGGATACAGGGGGGAATAGCCCCTGAAAGTGCCCTGGCATATTATTTGGGTGGTGCGGCCGGGGTTATAATTACTGATTCAATATTGCTTGCAAGAGAATCTATGGGAAGACTTCAGCCGAAAGATATAAGATCCATCAAAGCTGCTATGAGAACAATAGCTTTGGGTCCTTCTTCCGGCCCCATGATCCGTCTTGCCACTTCCCATGGCAGGCTTGTGAAAGAAATTGAAAGAACTTTTTCCAACATAGAAAGCCAGGATACTGATGAATCCGGTAAGCAGCAGCAATGGGTGGAATTTTGTAATGAAATAACTGGACAATATCGTGGAACTCCGGGGTACTTTATCGGTGAAGAATCATATCTGGCCGGAAAATTTGCGTCTGAAAATTTAACAATATCCGGAATACTCGGATTTTTTACCAAAAGAATAAATGAAGACAAAGAGTTCTTAAAAGGCTCATACCCTTTTAAATCAGGGAATTCTTTTGCAAGAGATTTTAATATTGAATTTCCAATATTTCAGGGGCCCATGGCCAATGTTAGCGATAATGCTGGTTTCCTTGAATCCGTCGCAAAAAATGGAGCTCTTCCTTTTGCAGCACTCTCCCTTGCCACAGGGGAGGTCTTGAGAGATTTTTTAAAAGAGACCGATGCGAAGCTAGGTGAAAAACCCTGGGGCGTTGGCCTGCTCGGATTTGCACCTAAGAAGCTTTGGGATGAACAGCTTCAATTAATTAAAAGATACTCTCCGTCTTTTGCTGTTATTGCAGGTGGAAGGCCTTCCCAATACAAAACCTTGACAGGTCTGGGGATAACCTCTTTTCTTCACATCCCTTCTCCATCCATGCTTAAGGGATATTTTGATGATGGTGTAAGGCATTTCATTTTTGAAGGGCATGGGAGCGGGGGGCATGTGGGTCCAATAAACAGCTTTCCCCTCTGGCAAGCCATGATATCCGAGTTAACCGGGATTTTTAAAGAACAGGACGGAGATCTTAAGGGAACATACGTAATCCTGGCAGGGGGCATCGGAGATAAAAATACTGCGGCAATGGCGGCTGCCTTTGCTCCTCCTTTGTTAAAAATGGGCGTTAAGGTCGGTTTTATAATGGGTACGGCTTATCTTTTTACCAAAGAAATTGTTGATTCAGGAGCTGTTGTATCCAATTTTCAGAGTACTGCCATTGATGGCACAAGGACGGTTGTTCTTGAAAGTGGCGGAGGCCATGCAATCAGATGTGCCCCGACTCCTGCTGCGGATAGCTTTAGCAGCAGCAAAGCTGCAATGATAGCATCGGGACGTGATTTAAATGAGGTTCGTCAAATACTCGATAATAATAACATTGGACGGCTTAGAGCAGCAACCAGGGGACTTTCAGGGCCATACTCAACATATGAAGAGATGGATAAGTGTGTGGAACTTTCCCAAAATGAACAATATGATACCGGTATTTTTATGGTTGGTGAAGTGGCGGGTCTTTTAAAAAATCCCTGTTCCATAAAAGAGCTTCATAAAACCGTTTGTGATGATGCTGCCCTGGTTATTGAAGCAAGACTTGCTGAACCTGAAGTGAAATCTGAAGAAACGGTATTTACGGCAGCCGGAAAATATAAATCCACAGATATTGCAATCATAGGCCTGTCAGCCATTGTACCAGGATCGCAGGAGCTGGACGTTCTGTGGCATAATATACTGGCAGAGCTTTGTTTTATAAAAGATATACCAAAAGATCGCTGGAATATTCAAACAAACTTTGATTCTGATCCACGGGCAAAGGACAGAATATATTCTTCCAAAGGCGGATTTATTGATGATGTTCCTTTTAATTCCATGGAATTCGGTATTCCTCCAAAGGCGGTTTCAAGTATTGAGCCTGCCCAGCTCCTCGCTCTTGAAGCGGTTAAGCGGGCAATTGCGGATGCAGGGTACGAGTCCCGTCCCTTTGACAGGGAGAGGACATCTGTGATTTTCGGTACTTCAGGTGGCGGGGGTGATCTTGCTCTGGCATACAGCGTAAGGGCTGTTCTTCGGGAATACCTCCATCGTGCGGAAGATATCCCTGAAAAAGTACGTGCCGGGATTATTGAATCCCTTTTTGAGATTCTTCCCGAATGGACGGAAGATACCTTCCCAGGTCTTTTAAATAATGTTATTTCCGGCAGAATCAGTAATCAGTTTAATTTAATGGGACTTAATTTTTCCGTTGATGCAGCGTGCGCATCTTCCCTTGCTGCCTGTCAGGTGGCCTGCCAGGAGCTTTCCTATGGAATTACAAAAATGGCCATAGTGGGAGGTGTTGATACGTCCCAGCATCCTTTTGGATATACCTGTTTTAGTAAAACCATGGCTCTTAGCGAAAAAGGTTCATCTGCTCCTTTTGATAAAGATTCCGATGGGATAATACTCTCCGAAGGGGTGGGGGTTGTTGTTTTAAAACGCTTAAACAATGCCATTGCAGATGGAGACCGTATTTATTCCGTTATTAAGGGTATTGGTGGGGCAAGTGATGGTAAAGGGCGCTGCCTTACAGTGCCGGATTCCAGGGGGCAGGTCATGGCTGTGAACCGTGCCTACGAAATAGCAGATTATGATTCGTCGACTTTGCAGCTTCTTGAAGCTCATGGTACTGGTACTTCCCTTGGAGACAGGACAGAGCTGGAATCAATGCAAAAGGTCATCACAAAATCTGGTAACCAGGAAGCCTGTTTGGCTGTGGGGAGTATAAAATCGACATTTGGTCATGCCAAGGCCGCAGCAGGAGTTCTTGGGCTTATTAAAGCTGCTTTGGCCCTTTATTATAAGGTTTACCCCGCAACTATAAATGTTAAACAGGTTAATCCGGCTGCTGTATCAGATAAATCCTCCATTTATATTAATACTGCAACCAGACCATGGATATCAGCAATGAAACATCCAAGAAGGGCTGGCGTGAATGCATTTGGATTTGGTGGCACGAATTTTCATGTGGCAATGGAAGAATTTTCAGGGATATCTTCAGAACCGGTAAGGTTCCCCAGATCATTATGCTCTGATGAACTTTTTTTTATATCAGGGAGATCTGATGATGATATATTAAAAAAGCTCGATATCCTTTTAAATTCCGTAAAACAAAATAGAGAAAAACCATTTTCACAAATGGCTTTGCAATATTTTGATAATTGGAAATCTGACAATGAATATCCGTCAGGAACCAGGGTCGCTGCTCTCTGCTCCACCAGACAACAGCTTGAAAAACAGCTTGTTTCGGCAAAAAGAGTAATCATTGATGAAGATTCTTCTTCTGTTTTACCAGGTCTGTTTATAAATACCAAAGCTGAAAAAGCCGATGGGACCCTTGCTCTGCTCTTTTCGGGGCAAGGCTCCCAACTTCCTAATATGCTTTCAGATCTTTCGATTATCTTCCCCGTGGTACGGGAAACCTTTGAAATTGCAAATACCGTTCTTTCTGGTAAGCTTGATAAACCTTTAAGCGATTATATTTTTCCCCCTCCCTCTGTTGATAATCGTATGAAGGAAGCAAGTATGCAGGCTATTACAAACACCTTGATTGCTCAGCCGGCACTTGCAGCTGTTGAAATGGCAATTTGTAAATTACTTTTACACTTTGGTATAAAGGCAGATTTTGCAGCAGGTCACAGTTTTGGAGAATTAACAGCTCTCTGGGCAGCAGGTGTCTTTTCTGAAGAGACACTGATACGACTTGCCCACACCCGGGGGAAATTAATGGCTAATTCTTCCCTAGGCGTAAAAACTGGAATGACAGCGGTTAAAGCGGATGCCGAGACTGTTTCCCGCTTGATTGAAGGTATCGAAAATCTTAATATTGCTAATTTTAATGCCCCACTTCAGATAGTTGTTTCAGGAAGCGAGGCATCACTGGTATATTTTGAGGAGCGTTTAAGGGATGATAACAGGTGGTTTCGCAGACTTCAGGTCTCCAATGCATTTCATTCACCATTTATGAAAGAAGCCGCCGAAAAGTGGTACGTTGCCCTTGGCAAAGAAAAATTCTTTCAGCCGGATATCCCTGTATTTTCAAATACAACAGCTGCAATGCACGATTCTTCCCCGGACAAAATAATAGAAACCCTTTCCAGGCATCTGACCTGTGGGGTTCGGTTTGCAGATGAAATTGTTTCCATGAACAAAGCCGGAGCGTTTACTTTTCTTGAAGCAGGACCAGGAACGGTTCTCACAGGACTTGTCGATTCCATACTTGAAAATACTCCCCATGATACCATCTCTATCCAGCCCAACGGAGCAGGTTATTCTGCTTTTTGTGCTGCTCTGGCCAAGCTTTGGATTGGAGGACATAATGTTGATTTAACATATGCCTTCCAGGCCAGAAAGGTGGAAGAGATGCCTCTGGAAATAAAACCTTCACCAACTATTTTTTTAGTTAATGGGGCAAGGGCGCAATCGAGCCTGGAAAAATCTGTATCGTTTACTAAAGATAAAAAAACAGTCTCTTCAACCTGGGATTTTTTAAAAGAGGCTAAACCAGTAAACATTCCCCGGTCTCTTCCAGCAGATAAAATGGAAACTTTTAAGCCGGTGGTATCGATGGTACAGGGAAAACAGAGCATGGATTCAAACAAATTAGCTTTTTTGAGTCATATTCAAGATAGTATGGATGTTTTCATGAAGAGTCAGGAAAGGCTCCAAAAGGAACGTAAACAGATGATGGAGCAGATGTGGGAAATGAACAGGTCTCTTCTTCAGACGGTTGCAGGAAGCACCCCTTCCTCTGCACAACTGTATCCTTCCACAGAGGGTCTGCTGGAAAATGAATCACATAATATCATCCCTTCTTATCCCAGGGAGGTTGAAGCTGCAAATGATTATAAAGAGCCCATATCTGTCCCTGTGCCGGAAAAACAGAAAAAAATTGAAGCGGGAATGCCAATAATAAATATCAGGTCTTTACTTTTAGAAGTTGTAAGTGACCGGACAGCATATCCGGTTGACATGCTCGGTATGGACCAGCATCTTGAGGCGGATCTTGGGATAGATTCCATCAAGCGTGTGGAGATAATCGGGAGTTTAAAAGAAAAAGAGCCTGGTTTGGCCGAAATAACAGATGAAAAATACTATGAGGAGATTGCCCAGTTAAGAACCATGGGTGAAATTGTCCACTGGATTGAGTCAAAATTTGATACAGGAGTTGCAATGGGTAATGATTCCATTGCTGGAGACGAAATCGTGTCAGCAGGAGGTGGAGGTGAGCTTCCTGATATTAAATCTTTGCTTTTGGAAGTTGTAAGTGACCGGACAGCATACCCGGTTGACATGCTCGGTATGGACCAGCATCTTGAGGCGGATCTTGGGATAGATT
>CAZNFB010000002.1:12729-33435 GCA_964572105.1 uncultured Desulfobacteraceae bacterium | reverse complement strand
GATTGCCCAGTTAAGAACCATGGGTGAAATTGTCCACTGGATTGAGTCAAAATTTAAAGCAGGAGCCCACGGGGAAGAGGCTCTACCCCCTGTACAGGATGGAAAAGAAGAAAAAAAGGTTCTAATAAACAGATATGTACTTGATCTCATTGATCATCCTGCCGAAGATACAGAGCTTTTTGTGCCAAAATATCCCATGCTTATATTAAACAACGGTCATAATTTGGGGAATGTTCTCCATGAATCCATGAATAAAAAAGGGATTAATGCCCTTTTAGTCAGAAAAAATGAAAAAACAGGGGAGAATATAGACCAGGGTATTTATTCAGCCGATTTTTCCTCGGAAAAGGGGATCAATGCCTGTTATGAGAAGATCAGGGGGGAGCATGGCGAAATATCCGGTATTTTGAATCTTCTGGGTCTTGGTATTGAAAACCATGAAGATGGTATCGCCTGTGTAAAGGAGACCTTCCTGTGGGCAAAAATTGCAGGTTCTGATTTTTTTAAAAAAGAGAATCACGATTCCTTTTGGATGACAGTAACTGGTATGGGAGGCGATTTTGGCCTTTCAGAAGTTTCAAGTTTTGTCCCATCGCAAAACGGAGTACACGGCATCACAAAGACCCTTTCCTATGAATGGCCTGGCACAAGATTTAAAACTATTGATTTTGATCCTGAAGATGACGTGGAAAATATGATCAAAGCCATGATGATCGAAGTGGGTGATGAACATGATGGCGTAAAAGAGGTTTGCTGGCTTAATGGAAAGAGAAGAGCTATTGCTTTGAAAATGGAAAAGATTAATGATGCAGGTGGTCCCCTTTTATCTGAGATAAGTAAAGACTCGGTGATATTGCTCACAGGAGGGGCAAAGGGGATAACTGCTGACGCGGCGATTCATCTGGCAGGAAAATATTCCCCCATACTGATTCTGGCTTCACGATCGGTTCTGCCTGAAAGAACCGATGCTGATTTAAAAGAATTTTTAAATATGGCTTCCATGGGTGAAAAAGATTCCAAGGGGCTGAAATTAAAATTGATACAGCAGCTAAAGGATCAGGGCGCAGCTGTTACACCTGTATTTGTTAATAAACAGTTTGAACAGATAATGCAGGAATACCAAATGCGTACAAATATTAAGACCATGGAAGATCTGGGAGCAAAGGTATTCTATTTTTCCACAGATTGTACTGATGAGGAAGCTTTTTCCGGCCTCATAAGAAAAATTTATAAAAAATGGGGAAAAATAGACGGGGTCATTCATGGAGCCGGAGTTATTAAAGACAGCATGATCGCAGATAAGGATGAAGAAAGTTTTATGCAGGTGATAAATACCAAGGTAAAGGGGGCAGAAATACTTTCAAGGGAACTTGACCCTGAAACCCTTTCTTTCCTTGTCTTCTTTTCCTCAGTTTCCGGTCGTTTTGGAAATTTGGGGCAGGCCGATTATTCTGCTGCCAATGAAATTTTAAATAAAATAGCGGTGAAGCTTGACAGGTCATGGCCGGCCAGAGTTGTAGCGATTAACTGGGGACCATGGGACGGCGAAGGGATGGTTTCTAATCATGTACGGGATCAGTTTGAAAAAAGAGGGATATCTTTAATCCCCCGTGATACAGGTGTAAAAATGCTTGAGCAGGAAATTTCCTGCAAAAATGGAAAGGGGCATCCTGAAGTTGTGGCAGTTGGAGTTACAAAGGAATCCGCAGGGCTGGCGCATAATATGACACAGATAGAGGATACCGGTGTAGAAAAAGATTTTTCCTATACATTTGAACTTGATCCTGCAAAGCATGCTTTTTTGGATGATCATAGAATTGAAGGAGAACCTGTTCTCCCTGCTGCTGTGGCAATGGAAATAATGGCTCAGGCCGCCATGGCGGCAGCACCCGGTTATAGATTTGCCGGGTATAAAGATTTTCGTCTTTTTAAAGGGATAGTTTTAAAGGGTGATGCTTTATTAGATCTTAATGTTACTTCCCGAAGAATAGATGTTCCGGGTGGTCCCTCAGCTGAGCTTGAAAGTATTATAAGTATGCCGAATAATACAGGTTATAATATTAATTACAGAGCAACAATATTACTTGGTGCGGGTGGGTCCTGCCCAGAGCTGGGGTTTGCCAGGCTTAATGGAACAAAACCTTTTAGCCTGTCAGTTCAAGAGGCATATAATACAAGGCTTTTTCATGAAGGGATTTTTTGTAATATCAAGTCCATTGACGGCATGGAATTTGGTGATGTTAAAAAAAGAGGGGTAAAGGGAGTTATTAAACCCTCCAGCCCGAATATGCTTATTAAAGGCATCAATGCCGATGGATGGCTTATAGATCCTGTTGTTTTTGACTGTGCGTATCAGATGGCTCTTCTTTGGACCCAGGAAGCCTGCAATATGATGGCTCTTCCCTCTGATATAGATCAATATGTGTGTCACAGACCCTATGACGGCAGTGAAGTTTTTTGTGAAGTCCATGTTAACAGGCTGGATATTCCCAAGATGAACATGGATTTTATTTTCCTTGATAAAAAAGGTTCTGTTTTTGCCGAGGCCTTAAATGTTTCTGTTGTATTGAGTGCTGATTTAAATAAACGGGTACTTGCAGATCTTATGAATGAAAAAGAAGCTAATATCGGAAGGATGGTCGGTTAATAATGGATGAGAGTGTCCCTGTAGCAATAGTGGGTATGGCATGTATTTTTCCGGGAGCCCCTGATCTTCAAACATTTTGGGAGAATATACTTTCAGCAAAAAATGCTGTGGGGCCTATTCCTGAAGAGAGGAACCTGCCCGGAGACTGGCCCGGGGCAGATGAAACCGACCGTATATTCTGTACCCATGGGGGGTTTATAGATAGTAACCCGTCTTTTTCACCCCTGGATTATGGCGTTATGCCAAAAATATGTGAAAAAGTTGATCCGGAGCAGCTCCTTATAATCCAGACTGTGGATAAAGCCTTGAAAGATGCCGGGATAGATGGTGCCACAGATAATCTTAAACAGACTGATGTTATTCTTGGGAGGGGAGGGTATCTTGGAAATTCCATGCAGCAACTCCATTGCCGGGCTGAAGTAATTTCAAATTTTCTTGGAATACTTAATGACACTCTCCCTGACCTGGATGGAGCAACCATCTCCACCATAAGATCAGAGTTAAGAGCATGTTTTGCACATATGAATGCCGACATCATACCCTTTGGAATTCCGAATATTTCAACAGGAAGAATTGCCAACAGGTTTAATATGATGGGGGCCAATTATACCATAGATGCAGCCTGCGCCTCGGCTCTGATTGCAGTGGAAAATGCCGTGGTTTCCCTTAGAAGAGGTGCCTGCGATAAAGCAATTACAGGCGGGGTCTATCTTGCCAACAATCCGAGCATGTGGTGGACATTTTCAAGACTTGGAGCTGTTTCTCCCTCGAATTCGATAAAGTCTTTTTCCGAAGATGCCGATGGAATGCTCATCGGTGAAGGTGTTGGGATACTTCTCCTTGAGAGACTGGATGATGCTGTGGCAGCCGGCCGTAGAATTTATGCGGTAATCAAAGGGGTCGGATCTTCCAGTGATGGAAGAGGGAATGCTATTTTATCACCAAGAAAAGAAGGACAGATAGAGTGTCTGAACAGGGCATATAAGGATGGAGGAATATCTCCTGATTCCATTGATCTCATTGAAGGGCATGGTACGGGAACAGTGGTCGGAGATCAGGCTGAATTAGAGACAATAAAGGAATTTTTTGGACCAGATGTCAAAGGGGTTCCCTTTAGAACTTTGGGAAGTGTTAAATCGATGATAGGCCATACAATGCCTGCAGCAGGTGCGGCATCTTTGATTAAAGTCGCTTTGTCCCTGTATCATAAAATCCTTCCCCCCACCCTTTACTCTGAAAAACCATCTACAATATTAAAGGGGGGCTCATGTTATTTAAACAGCAGGACAAGGCCCTGGGTCCATTCGACTGAAAAGCCCAGAAGGGCTGGAATTAATTCTTTTGGTTTTGGTGGAATTAACGGGCATCTGATTGTTGAAGAATTTAATTCTTCAGGGGTGGACAATACAGATATGGCTTTGAAATGGCCATCTGAATTATTCCTTTTCAATGCCGGCTCCAATGATGAACTTTATGCTAAAATAACAGGTTTCATAAAAGAAATTACTGATAAGAGTAATGACTCAAAGACTTTTGCCCTATTAAGTCATGGAATTTGTTTATCCTGGCAATCGGGTGATTCCCTTAATTTGGCTGTTGTCGCCATGGACATGGATGATCTTGCCGAAAAGCTGCTTTTTGCAGGGGAATCTATTAAAGCAGGAGATCTGTCCCGAATAAAAGATAAAGATGGACTCTATTTTGAAGCCGAACCCCTGGGTGTTGAGGGTAAGGTTACATTTATTTTTCCAGGAAATGCCTTTCCGGGGTTAGGAGATGATTATACCCAGAGACTTGAAGAACTTTGTTTATATATGCCTTGTTTCAGGGTCTGGTTTGATCTTCTGGAAGGTGGACGTTTAGATGAAAATATGCCATACAGGTTCAGTTCCATGCTCTTCCCCCCTCCGGGGCTTGACAGGGAAACATTTGTAACCTTGAAAAAAGAACTCAGAATGCTTGGTAATTCGGCTGACGGTGTATTTATTGCCAATGCTGCAAGTCTTGATATTTTATCAAAGCTGGGGGTAACCCCTGATATGGTTACAGGCACAAGTCTGGGTGAATGGTCAGCGCTTCTGGCCGGAGGGGTCATAGATTTTGAGGATGTGGCTTCCCTTGGCGTAAGGAATATCAAGCTTGAAGAAGGGGAAATCACGGGGGCCATGGGGCTTGCCCAGTGTTCTTTTAAAGAGATTCTTCCTCTGATGGAGGAGGTAAACAGTCTTGGCATGGGGTTTGTCTCATGTTCCCTTGATCTTTCACCATGTCAGGTTGTTTTTGGTGGAGACAGGGAACCTGTAATAGAATTAAGCAGACGTTTAAATGAATCAAAGGTCTGGTCAGAGCATCTGAATCTGATACCTATTCATACTCCTTGTTGTGAACCAATCGCAAAGGTGCAAAGGTCTCTTCTTAAAGATTTAAAAATTTTACCGATGAAGGTTCCTGTATACAGTGGTGCAACAGCCTCCCCTTACCCTGAAAACCCTGAAACCGCCAGAAGACTTTTGGCAGATAATACTGTTTTGCCTGTAAAAATGAGGGAGCTTTTCCAGAGACTTTATAAAGACGGCGTAAGGATATTTGTGCAGCTCGGGGGGGGAGGGAAGGTACTTACACCCATTGAGGAGACGCTGGATGGAAAACCTTTTCTCACCATGGCCCTTGATGTCAGCAACAGGCATCCTGTGACCCAGTTGCAGCACCTTGCGGCAAATCTTGTTGCCCACGGTCTTCCCCTTGAACCGGATCTTTTTTACCGGTATAGACGTTCATATATCATGGGGGAAAAAGGAGCCTCTGAAAAAAAATCCACCCATGTTGTAAAGCTTAATATGGCTGTCCCCAGGTTTAAGTTAAATACAAAAATAAAAAATTTATCTCTAAAGACTGAAGATATTAAAAATCCATTTTCATCTGGAACCTTGGATCGATTAAGTCCCGAAGGAATTCTTGCAAGACAGATGGAGTTTACTGCAAGAATGGGAGCTTTAAATACAGAAGAGAGTATAACGGATTCCCGTTTTTATTTGGAATCGTTAAAACAGCAGTTTGATATTATCCTCGGCTCTGAAGGAGATGGTAAAAAATCTCCGGTTCAGGCGTCGCCTCTTTCAAAGAATACGGAAAATTTTCCCTTTGTGGATGAAGTTTTAGAGTTTAAGCCTGGAAAAGAAATAATAATAAAACGAACCCTGTCTCTTGAAAAAGATCTTTTTTTAAAAGATCATGCATTTATACCATGTCCCGATGATATTAAACCTGTTGCTGAAAGGTTTCCCACCGTTCCCCTGGCTGTTTCCCTGGAGATCATGGCAGAGACAGCCAGTCTCCTTGCTCCTGGAAAAAAGATTACAGGTTTTTTAAATGTAAAGAGTAACAGATGGATAAATCTGGATGATGAGACTCAGTCGGTTATCTTGACCATTACTGCAAAAAACCGTGTTAATGAAAAAGGAAAGTTTCTGGCAGATTGTGCCATTAAAAGTAATCTTTTTAAAAACGAGCATGTTACGGGGACAGTTGTGCTTGAAAAGGGGTTCCCTGATTTTCCTGATATTAAAGATTTGGATATGGGCGCCTGCCTCCCTTGCACCATGGATCCAAAAAAATTATACCGGCCTGGAGGGTTATATCATGGAAAATCTTTTCAGGGTTTATCTTCTTTGGAGAGAGCGGGTGATGGTGGAATTAAAGGAATATTAATTTCCCCTGATATTAATCGGTTTTTTACAGATCGCAAACCTGATGAAATGCTCATGGGACCAGGAATTATAGATGCGGCTTCCCAACTAATAGCATGCTGGGGTATTGAGGCCAGGAATGATTACATATGGGTAGCCCCCGTGGGAATAGAGGAAATTAAATTTTTTTCACAGGCGCCTTTGCCTGGAGAAAGGATGGAAGCTATTCTTATAATCAGAAAATTTGAGTCCAGACTGGTTGAATTTGATCTTTTTTTAGAGGGCGACCATGGTTTATGGGCAATAATACGAGGCTGGCAGGACTGGATAATGGCCTGGCCTGAAAGTTTTACGGATATGTGGAAATCACCGGCTGATAATCTTTTATCAGAAAGAATCGAAACAGCACCTTTTGCAGGTTCTGATATTTCTTCTGACAGCTTGAAGATATGCCGTGTTGATACAAAAAAGATTACAGGGGTGAGCCACGAATGGCTGGCAAAACTCTATCTTAACAAAATAGAGTGGGATGACTGGATAAGTACAGGTGCAAAGAAAAAACTTCCCTGGCTTCTTGGCAGGATAGCAGCAAAGGATGCAGTAAGGGATCTTCTTGCTTCTTCCGGTATTTGCCTTTACCCATCCCAGGTTATAATACAAAATGATGGGACTGGCCGACCCATGATCAGCCTGGATCATAATGCAAGTGTTGATCTACCTGTTCCCCTAATATCAATATCACATAAAGAGGCTATGGGAGTTGCCCTGGCTGTGACTGCTGATGCCGATGGGACACCAGGTATAGATACGGAAAATGTGGACAGGGAAATTCCAGAAGCCCTTTTAGAGCAGTCCTTTAACTCAGACGAGCTTGAAATACTTAAGACTGAATATTCCCCGGTATCTGAATATATCATACAATGCTGGTGCGCAAAGGAGGCCGCTGCCAAGGCAAAGGGAATGGCTGACCTTTTTCATCCAGGGAAAATTTTTATAGAAAAGTTCGACCCTGAAACCGGAGTTGCCTTTCTCAGGTTAAATGATAATATAACCGGTTCAGACAGTCGGAGTCTCATGGTTAAAACAGTGATAAACAATAAGCAGGTATTTGCTGTTTGCATTAATTTTAATTAGCGCCTGGAGAAAAATAAGCAATTTTTTTCGGGTTCAAAAGAGGCATAAGTTAGAAGGAGTGGTATTATGGGTATTAAGAAAAAAGTTGTTTTTTCAGCTGTAGTTATCTTTTTAGCCGTTTTTTTGTACGGTTTATGTTTTGCGGAAAGTTTTACAAGAATTGCTTCAGACGGTTTTGGCAACTCTGATAACAGATACGCATGGTCAATGTCCGAATTTACACCTGAGACAGGGGAAGATGCTGGTACAAAGTTTCTTTATGTTGGAACCAGAAATGAGCAGGGTGACGGTGCTGGAGAACTCCACCGTATGAATGTTGAAACAGGTGTTTGGCAACCGGTTACCACAGCCGGATTTGGTAACCGGGCTAATAAAGGGGTGAGGAACCTGATTGTTTATGAAACTGAATCAGGAAAGGGTTTATATGCAGGTACCTTTAATATGTTATTCGGTGCACAGATGTGGCGCTCCTTTGATGGAATGAAATGGAGACGAATAAGTTATTCGGGATTCAAACAGCCGGTATGGGCCAATGCCGGCACAAGGGGTGCGGCTGTGATAGGGGAGCATCTGTATATTGGTACTTCCAATGATATATGGGGCTTGCCTGTTCCTCCAACTCTCATGAGGTTCAAGGAAGTAAGAGGTACACTTTGGATTAACGGACTCACCTTTGATATTGTTGACTGGAAGGCTTCATGGGAGTACTGCATAAAAAGGGGGGATGAAAATCATGCTCCCACCAACAAGGCCTTTGCCAATATTTTTCAATTTACTGATAAAAATGGCGTCACTCTTATGTATAGTACCGTTTGGAATGCTCTGGACGGCTGTAAAATTTATGCATCAGAAACAGGAGACCCAGGAACCTGGTATCCGGTTATGTCCAATGGCTTTGGGCATACATCTATAGCTGGGATACTTTCTGTAATAGAATATAAAGGATATATCTATTGCGGTACAGGGGATAATGTAAGGGGATGCGGTTTATATCGTTCCAATGAACCTTCCAACCCGGATTCCTGGGAACGGATTATTATCAATCCCGGTTTATGGGAACAGATTAGACCAACGATTACCCTGCCGCCGGACTTGGAAGAAGCCATCAATGCAGCCGAGGAGATTGATGGATTAGGTTATGGCCCCATCAGCCGCTACACATGGAGTATGGTCGAGTATAACGGTAGCCTTTACATTGCCACTTATAATCCCCCAACAGATCTGCTCCCTGGTTATTTTAGAGGCGCTTTTATTTATAAATCTTCAGACGGGGTTAACTGGGTTCAGGTATTAGGACCCCAGGCGGTTGCTGCTACAGATCCTCAGAGGGTAGAGCTTTCAGGCGGTTTTAATGATATTGTTAATGTTGGAATAAGAACAACCCTTGTAATAGATGGTAAGCTTTATCTTGGAACAGCCACAAGACCTGAAGACTTTGAAGGTCAGCATGGCTGTGAAATATGGGTTATGGATCAATAGAAAATCCTGAACAAAATTTTAAAATGATAATTATGGCTTTATGAAGAGCCCTGATCAGATTTTTTAATTCAAGGTTTTTTGTAAAGCTATTTTTTTAACCCCAAAAGTTCAGGAGGCTTTATAAATGAAATCTCTGTATGCTGCTTTAATATCCATAGTTGCTTTGGTGCTTGTTTGTGGAAACTCAACTGCTGAAACTTTTACCAAAATCTCGGAATCCGGCTTTGGAGACAGGCATAACCGTTATGCATGGTCAATGTGTGCTTTTACTCCTGATGAGGGGGGAGATTCCGGAATAACATTTCTTTATGTTGGAACCTGGAATAAAAAATTTTTAAAAGGAGGCGAGATACACAGGATGGAAATTGTATCTGAAAAATGGGAGCCTGTTATTACAAACGGTTTTGGGAATCCATTGAATCAGGGGATACGGGCAATGACTGTGTATGAAAATGAATATGGAAAAGCCCTGTATGCGGGAACAGTAAACTGGGCTAAAGGGACTCAAATTTACAGAACTTTTGACGGGATAAACTGGGAGTCCGTCAGTTTGCTGAAAATGGGGACAAGAGCCTTTAGAAGTTGTTCAGCAGCACGAAGCCTGGCCGTGATAAATGGTGACCTTTATATGGGTACGATAAACGATTCAAAGATTATAGCTGAAGAACCTTATCTCTTCAGATTCAGGGAAAAAAAAACCGATTTCGGCAATCTTGATAAAAAATTATCATGGGAAGCTGTAATCAAACCAGCAGATGATTTTATAGGCAGGGATCAGAAGGGGTTTGCATCAATATTTCAATATACTGATCAACATGGGGTGGAGCGTATTTACGTGGCCACATGGAATGGAGCAAAGGGTGCTCATCTACTTGCATCAGAAACCGGAGATTCAGGTACATGGACAGTTGTCATGAATAACGGTTTTGGAAAAAACGTAGGGGCTATTTTTGATTCCATGGAGCATGACGGATATATCTATCTTGGGACAGGAGCATGGAAACACGGGTTTAATCTTTTTAGATCCAATGACCCATCAAATTCTGATTCATGGGAGCAGATCGGTGAAGACAACTTTGGCGCGGGAGATTATTCCAAATATGCATGGACGTTGTTAAAAAGATCCGATGGAGCCATGTATTTAACAACCAATGTCTTCCAGCTCAAAGCGCCAGCAGAATTCGAAGGTGCACAAATTTATAAATCCTCTGACGGGCTTGGATGGACTCAAATTGTTGGAGCTGACGCTGACGTTGGGCCAGGCTTTGATGATTCTGAGAATTCAGGTATCCGTACAAGTGTTGAGGTGGACGGTGTCCTATATTTTGGTGCAATTGTCTCCCCTGAGAATTGGACAGTTTCCCATGGGTGTGAAATTTGGAAAATGACAGATTAGATTTAGATGCCTTGAAAAATTGCCTTTTAATATCTTCCACAAGGCAGGTTTGATTATTTTTGTAGAAATTCAAGAAATTTATTAGCAATAGTGGAAAAAACAATTAAACTTCCCGTATTTTTTTCGCAACTTTCTAACCGGCCACTGCTGAAAAATATTGGTAATTATTTAGTGTCACTGATTTAAAACATACAACAGGTATAAACAGGTTTTGCGTTTTTTAAATTTATTTAATTCTGATTTTATAAAAATTTAGAAATAGTCTTTGGAGAAAAAAATGAAGCTTCGTGACGACAAGGGAGCATTTTTGCAGGCTTTCCAGGCTTTGGACCGTTCAGCATTAAACAGACTTCTTGATGAAAATAGTGATAATATTGATCCTGAACTTGCCCACAGGCTGAAAATCCTTAAATTTTCAAGTCTTTTTAAATCAATAACAAAACCATGGGATGATCTTTTCCATAAAAAGAAAATTGAAGAGACCGAGCTTGTATCTGATCCTGTTTTTATAATAGGTCACTGGCGGAGCGGGACAACTTTTTTGCATAATCTTCTTTCATGTGATAAAAATTTTACCTTTCCCACAATGATTCAGGCTTTTAATCCCCATTCCTTTATTACTTTTGGAAAAATGCATAAATTTTTAATGGATCTGGTGGTTCCTGAAACCCGGAGTATGGATCAGGTTGTCATAGGCTCCCAGGTTCCCCAGGAGGATGAATTTGCCCTTGCCCTGACAAGTGGTATCTCTCCGTATTTTGAAATGGTCTTTCCCAGAGATGGTAAGGATTATCAACGTTTTCTCAGAATGAAAGATGTGTCGGAAACCGAGCTTGCCCAGTGGAAAAAGGCTTTTATCTATTTTTTGAAAAAAATAACCTATCTTGACCCAAAAACCATACTCCTTAAATCACCCACACATACAGCCAGACTTTCCCTTTTATCTGAAATGTTTCCAAATGCAAAGTTTATTCATATTATAAGGGACCCCTATGTTGTTTATAGCTCCATGCTTAAGCTGTATGATGGGTATACATGCAACCAGCATCTTCAGGTGGTCTCCATGGAAGATGCCAAAAAAGACATACTTTTAAAATATAAAGAAATGTTTGACGCCTTTGAGGAAGATAAGGAGGGCCTTCCTTCCAATCGTTTAATCACTTTTAAATACGAAAATTTAATAAAAGATCCCCTTAAAATTCTAGAAGAAGTTTATAAAACCCTGGATCTTCCAGATTTTGATGAGTATTATCCCGAAGTTGCAGCATATCTTAAAACATTGGAAGGATATCAGGTAAATAAAATTTCAAATTTTCCTCCTGATGAACTTCGAGAAATCAACAGGTATTGCCAAAGGGTTTTTGAAGTATACGGATATGATAAAATTGGGGCCTAATTCTTATTTCAGCAATAGACTGAGCTATAATAAAATTTAAAAACCTCTGAAACTCGCTGCGCTCATACAACCAGAAATTTTTAAATTTCACCATAGCTCGCCTTGAACATCTGACGCCAAAGTTATAGACCTTAAGGTCTATGGAACCAATTTCTAAAATTGATGAATAATGAAAATATTTAAGATCAAGTATGTGGTTATGTTTTTTTTTCTATTTTTTTGCATAATGGGTGCGGCCTTTTTGGTCTGGTATTTTTTGCATAAATCATATTCTCCTCCGGTTGTTGCCGGTGTAAAAGCTATATATGATATTCCCTACATAAATGATGAAATGTATAAACATCAACTCGATCTTTTTCTCCCTGAAAAAGAAAAAAAATATCCCATGGTCATCCTTGTTCATGGGGGTGGGTGGAAGCGTGGCGACCGGAGGGCGCTTATAGATGTTTATGGAGATATCGGCCGTTCTCTTGCTGCTAGTGGGATTGGTGCCGCAGCTATGAGCTACAGACTTGTCCCTGAATATTCCCTGGAGGATCAGCTGTCAGATGTTGCAGCCGCGCTTTCGTGGATGCATCAAAATGGAACAGAGTATGGCATTGATATGAATCGGATAATTTTGTGCGGGCATTCATCAGGTGCCCACCTTGCTTCCATGGTAGCCTTTGATCCCAGATGGCTGGCCGAATATAATCTAAAAACAGATATAATCAATGGACTGATTCTCTGGAGCGGACTTTACTATATAAAAGAGAATATTCCCAAAGCGAGGTTTTTTTCACGTTATAGAATATGGTATCCGGCCTTTGGGAAAAAACCGGAGTATTGGGAACTTATGTCACCTGTTTCATATGTAGAAAAAAACAGGTCATCTTTGCCAAAAACCCTTATTCTTTATGCCAGAAAAAATTTTAAAAGGGTTAAGGAGCATAGCCATAAACTGGCCGAATTATTGGGGCCTGATATTACCGGCGAGGTTGCGGTAATAGATGGAGAAGGTCATTTTTCCGAAGTTTTTCATGCAGATGAATCTGATAATCAATTGTTTAAAAAGATTGTTAAGTTTGTTGGATCTGTTGGTACTGAGCCATAGACCGTCTATTTGAAAAATGCAGATTCCAGAAACGCTTCAGGTATGATCTGATTAAAACTTTGAAACTGTTTGAACGTATTAGAGATCGTTAAGAAAGAACCCATCAAGGCTGAACCTATTTATATAATTCTCCGGCATATCATTTTGCATGCTTATATTTTTAGCGGGTTCTTTCTTTACGACCTCTTATGCGTGAGTTTTTCATGGTTTAATCAGATTATAGCTGAAGCGATGTATCTTAGCTAATTAACTTATTAATTACTTTTTTGCTATTGCACCCTGAAAATCTATGTGGAAAAAAGTTTTTTGTCTATTGCTTTTTCAAAAGCAGCTTTAGTGGTTATTTTTTCCTCCTTTATCAGCTGCATAAGATGTTGATCCATGCTTTGCATCCCTTCTGCAGTTCCCGTTTGAATCAAAGATGCAATCTGTGAAGTTCTCCCATCCCTGATTACACTGGCCAATGCCTTTGACCCAATTAGAATTTCAACTGCCGCGCATCTCCCTTTCCCGTCTTTGGTCTTTACCAGTTGCTGAGCAATGATAGCCTTTAAAGACTCTGATAACATTGTTCGAGTCTGAGCCTGCTGGTCGGCCGGGAAAGCATTGATAATTCTATCTATGGTTTTACCGGCACTATTTGTATGTAAAGTGCCAAAGACCAATATCCCCAGTTCCGCACAGGTCAGGGCCAGTGATATGGTCTCTAAATCCCGCATTTCTCCCACAAGAATAATATCAGGATCTTCCCTGCTGGCAACCATAAGAGCATCTGCAAAACTTTTGGCATGAGTGCCTATTTCCCGCTGGGAAAAAATCGATTTTTTATTTTTATGAACAAACTCAAGGGGGTCTTCGATTGTTATGATATGGGTGCTGCGAGTGTTGTTGATATAATCAATTATTCCTGCCAGGGTGGTCGATTTGCCGCTCCCTGTGGGGCCGGTTACTAAAACCAGGCCCTTTGTAAACTCGGCAATTGAGTTAACTGCCCCTGGCATATTCAACTGCTCCAGAGTTAAAATTTCAGTGGGAATAATGCGAAAAACTGCACCTATCCCTCTATGCTGATAAAAATAGTTACACCGGAAACGTCCCACACCCTCAAGTTCATAGGCCATATCAAAGTCAAGATTATTTTCAACAGTTTTCTGCTGTTCAAGGGTCAGAATTTTAAACAATACCTCTTTGTTTGATTCTGGTGTAAGCACAGGAAAGTCCATGGGAACAAGTTCTCCACGAAGTCTTAACAAAGGTGGAAATCCAATAACCATATGAAGATCGCTGGCCCCTTTATTCGCCATTTCCTTGAAATAAGTGTCAATAATAGCCATTATCTATACCTTTGCTCCTTCCTTATCAAGAATAGCCTTAAAGCGCTTTGGCTCATTGGCGCTTGCGTAGGCAGCTTCAGGTGTAATTTTCTTCTCATTAAGGAGTGCCATAATAGACTCATCCATAATTTGCATACCTACTCTTTTGCCTGTTTGCATCATGGATGGTATTTGAAAAGTTTTGGAATCTTTGATTAAATTAGTAAGAGGCATTGTCCCTATGAGAATTTCAGGTGCTAAAACCATTCTTTTTTTATCAGCAGCGGGAATCAGCCGTTGGGTGATCACAGCTTTTAGTGTTTCACTCAGCATGGCTCTGATCTGGTTTTGCTCGTTGGGAGGATAGGCGTCAATAATACGGTCTATTGTTTTAGGCGCACTTGAAGTAGCCATGGTTCCTATCACAAGGTGACCGGTTTCAGCGGCTGATATAGCCAAAGATATAGTCTCCAGGTCTCTTAGTTCACCTATCATTATAATGTCAGGGTCTTCCCGTAATGCTCCCTTAAGTGCGTTGCTGTAAGAGAGTGTTCCTGATCCTAACTGACGCTGGTTTACCACCCCTTTTTTTATGGGATGAATAAATTCAATGGGGTCTTCTACAGTGAGAATATGTAATGCTTTGTTAGTATTAATATAGTCGATCATGGCAGCCAGAGTGGTAGATTTCCCATGACCCGAAGGCCCGGTAATCAGAACAAGTCCCTGGTGATTTTCCAGGATATTGTAAGTGATTTCAGGAAGCCCCAGACCTGCAATATCGGGGATTTCAAGGGGAATCGCTCTAAAGACCCCCCCCAAACCATTATTATGTATCATGGCACTGCCACGGAAACGACCTATTCCTGATATTTCATAGGAAAAATCGAGCTGCATATCTTTTAACAGACGTTTTTTCTGGTTTGGAGTCAGAATTTCAAAAATTACCTTTTCTGCATTTTGCGGGGTAAGGGGATCGGTTTTTAATTTAATAAGCTTTCCAAACCTGCGAAGCATAAAAGGCTCTCCAGGTACAACATGAATATCTGAAGCATTATTATGAACCGCTGTTTTAAAAATTTTGTCGAGAATAACCATAAAAAAAGTCCTCATACAACAATCAGTAGATTAACAAGCTTAAATAAAATTTAAGCGTTATTTTTTTGTATCTGCTCCACTGGAAAAATGATTTCAATATGATTTTTATGTACATTTATAAAAGGAGTTGTAAAGAGATTATTTCCACCATTGCGATCTTCAATAACAACATCTGTGACAGCAATAAATGGCCTTGATTCAGAAATATAATCGGTTAGCCTGGTATTCTGAAAATTCGAGATATCCCCAGTGATTTTAAAATTATTTGTGAATATAATAACTTTAGTTTTATCATGGAGCTCACTCATTTTTTTCTCCTCCGGTTTAATATGGTTATTTTAAAAATAACGAACAGGGGCTGAAAATATGAATGTATAAAGGATGTGGACAAGTTCTGAATTTATAGTCTATACAAAGTTTGCAGATCAGAAAGTAGAGCGCAGGTTGTGGTATGAAGTAGTATGTGAGCTTCGAAAAAAATGATTTAATTAAAGCCCATGGGATTTTTAATACAGATAAATTCTGTGTAACTTTCTTTTATCTATTTGTCAAATTTTTATTCAGAAGATTATTCAGGAAAAATTTTTCCTGGATTTAATATTCCATTGGGATCAAATACTGTTTTTATTTTTTTCATTAAATCAATCTCACAAGGGGAGAGTTCTTTTTCAATATAAGGCATCTTGGTTAATCCCACACCATGTTCACCTGAAATTGTCCCTCCCAGTTCAATGGTATAATCAAACACCTCATCAATCGCTTTATTTGCCTTTTTTAGTTCTTCTCTATTATTTTTATCAAATATAATATTAAAGTGGATATTACCATCCCCAGCGTGGCCAAAACTCACCATAACAAGGCCGGTTTTATCCCTTATGGTATTAATTTTTTCAACCATATCGGGGATTTTGCTTCTGGGTACAACAATATCCTCACTGAGCTTGTCAGGACCATAGGTAAAAAGAGCCGGAGAAATAGCTTTTCTGGCCTTCCAAAAATTTACAGCCTCTTCCTTTGATCCAGCTGTTTTAACATTGACAGCTCCTTTTGATATACAGATATTTTCCAGCTCCTTTGCTTGAATATCAACCGCATCCTTTGTCCCGTCCACCTCCATGAGAAGAATGGCTTCGGCATCCACAGGAAGCCCGGCTTTAAGGTAGGTTTCAGCACATCTTATGGAGGCATTATCCATGAATTCAATGGTACGGGGGATTATACCCTTTCTTATTATTTCAGATACTGTTTCAGTGGCTCTTTTTACTTTTGCAAAAACGGCAATCATCGTACCCACATTCTGTGGAAGGGGGAGGAGTCTTAGAGTCATACTCGTAATAACCCCCAGGGTACCTTCAGATCCAACAAAGAGCCGTGTGAGGTCATATCCCACCACGCCCTTTGCTGTTTTCACGCCTGTATTTATTAATTCACCAGTGGGAAGAACAACTTCAAGTCCCAGTACATAATCCCTTGTAACGCCGTATTTTACAGCTCTGGGTCCTCCAGAGCACTCAGCGACATTTCCTCCAAGGGTAGAAAAATCATGGCTTGCGGGGTCAGGAGGATAAAAAAGCCCTTCTTTTTCCACTTCTTTATGAAGCCTGCCGGTCACAACTCCCGGCTCCACTTTCACAATAAGGTTATCTTTATCAATATTAATGATTTTGTTCAAACGGGTCAAAGGAAGAACCACTCCCTGCTTAACAGGTAATGCGCCCCCTGTCATTCCAGAACCTGCCCCCCTGGGGATTACAGGAAATTTGTATTCATTGGCAAGTTTTAATATGGCGGATATCTCTTTAGCGTCTTTGGGGAATACAACTGCGTCAGGGAGGTATACAGATTGTGTTGCATCATAGGAGTAACAGAGAAGATCTTCTTTTTTCCTTGTGCAGTTGGCAGGACCTGATATGCGGATGAGTTTTTTAAAAGTCTTGCTGGATAATGTCATTGTCGAAATCCAAGCCCTGGTAAAAATTATACGGATTTGCTTTTGTCTGATGATTTTTAAGATAATTAATTTTATTTGGTAATCTGTTAAAACCTTTAGCTTTTTTCTTCTATTTTTATAAAATTAATTATCTTAAAAATCCATAAGGCACTCTTTAAAAATTTCCGGATTCAATCTTTTTGGTGATAATTTCAACCTGTTTTTTCATGGTAATATCTTCTTTTATTGCATGTTCAACTTTTCCTATGGAATGAAGAACAGTTGCATGATATCTGTTAAAAGACTTTCCTATTACCTGCAATGGAGAATCTGTATAATTACGGGACAAGAACATGGCAATATGTCTTGGCCTTACCACACGCTGCTTGCGGGAGCGGGAAACAAGATCATTAACAGTAACATTAAACTGTTTGGATACAAGTTTTTTTATAATTTCCATTGTAACGGTTTTGCGAATACGAATAATATTTTTGACAACACTCTCAGCCAGGGGGAGATCAATGGTAACACCTAATAGAGAAGATTTGGCAGCAACTCCTATTAACCCGCTTTCCACCTGCCTGACATCTTCTGTTAGCTCACTGGCCAGATATTGGGCTACATCATCTGGAATAGAATATCCATAGACCTTCGATTTTTTCTGTAATATCCTGACCCTTGTCCGAAAATCAGGAACTTCAATATTCGAAATAAGAGCAGATGAAAGGCGTGAACGTAATTTGTCACTTAATTTAGGTATATCTCCTGGAAGATAACAACTGGAAAATATTATTTTCTTGTCCGACTCATGTAAATAATCGAGTGTTGTTGCAAGTTCTGTTTGAGTACGCTCTTTGCCACTGAGATATTGAATATTTTCCAGGAGCAAAACATCACATCCATCTCTATATTTTTTCTTGAAATCACTGAATGTATCATTTTTAAATGCCTGAACCATTTCATTGGTGAAATCTTCTGCAGTGATATAGTAAATTCGGCTGGAAGAATTTTCAGAAAGGATGTAATGTCCTATTGCTTGGGAAAGATGACTCTTCCCCATTCCTGGTTTTGACATCAAGTACAAAAAATTCTGGGGAAGATTTTGGCGTGACGCAAGGGAGAGGGCTGCAGAAAATGCAAAATCATTATTGTTTCCCACAACAAACTGATCAAATGTAAAATTATTTCTCAAATAACGTCCGCTTTGTACACGTAATTTACTGCCAGGAAAAGGGATTTGTGAGGTGGCGGCTGTTTTTTTTAAATCATATTGACTAAAATCGGCAACTTCGATTATTAATTTATAGGCTTTTCCGAAAACTCGTTTGATTTCTCCATCAAGAACAGCTCCGTATTGATCAAGAATACGTTTTTTAGAATAAAAATTCGAACAGGAAACAACCACAGAATCTTTTTTTGCCGTTTGAAATTCTATCGGTTTGATCCACATGTTATAACTGTGCTCGGGAAGAGCTTGTTTAACACTTGTTTTCACTTCGTTCCAAAGAATTTTCATTTTTTTGTTACCTTATATTATCCTGGTGAAATTAATTGTTTTAAAATCTGTAGTGCTTATTGGAGTCTGCAGATTAATTGGCGCTGGAGCAGATGTTCTGCTGCTTTTAAATAATTTTTACCCATCTGTCAAACTGGAAAAAAACGTTTTTTGTTTATTCTTTTATAAAGTTATAAACAATTTATATCTATCTGTTTTTTTTACGTTTTTTTCAAAAAATCTTTGCAACCTGCTTTAAATACACTGTTTTTTTAAATATTAAATTTTTGTAAAAATTTTAATAATATCTGCTACATTTGCATATTTGTTAACAATTATAATCTAATTATTGACAATTGGTTTTCGTAAAATAGCTATTGAAATCTTTGATTATCTTTAAATGTTATAAAATGTTTAAAATAAAAAATATTAGGGTTTGTTTTAGCCTGGCCATTTAGTGCTGAGTTGTGAGTATTTCATATCTGGAAATGGCCGAAATTAAAATAAAACCAGCCCCAAATATTATCATCTGATCTTCGTCACATATGTAATTTAATAAGTTCTGGCAATTGTTTATAAAAAAGTATAACCTTATTAACAAGTATGGCGGTTATAAACAAAGAACAGTCAAATTAAAAAAAGCAGGCTATTATAATGAAAAAGAAACTTCCTATTATCGGTATTACCATGGGGGATCCTGTGGGAATAGGCCCTGAAATTATTTTTTCTGCACTTGAAGATCCTGCCATATATGATCTATGCAGGCCTGTTGTGTTTGGAGATTTTGCTGCCCTTGAAAATGCTAAAAAATATACAGGGAGCAAACTCAAGATTTTACCTGTGGATAAACCTGATGCAAAAGTATTCAGGCACGGAATAATTAATTTAATAAACTTGTCAGAACTTGACCCCTGCAAAATCATACCAGCAAAACCGACGCCGCAAACAGGTAGGGTAATGGTCGATTATATTAAAGCTGCTGCTGACATGGCTGTAAGCGGAAATATTGCCGGGATTACAACCTGTCCCATAAACAAGGTGGCCATGCAAATGGGTGGAAGTGAGTTTACGGGGCATACAGAACTTTTGGCAAATCAAACAAAAAGCACAAATTTTGTTATGATGCTGGCAGGTGATAGATTGCGAGTGGCTCTTGTAACCATTCATAAACCTTTAAAACAGGTTCACAAAATAATATCTGAAGAAAAAATTCTGCAGACTATACAGATTGTTAATACTTCCTTGCAAGAACGCTTTGGTTTTAAAAATCCAGTAATTGCAGTTGCAGGATTAAATCCCCATGCAGGAGAGAATGGGATCTTCGGTGATGAGGAAAAAAGAATCATTGCCCCTGCAATAGATCGGGCAGTAAAAGAGGGGATTAATGTTAAAGGAGCATTTCCTCCTGACACGGTATTTTATCATGCAATAAATGGAAAGTACCACGCAGTCATATGTATGTACCACGATCAGGGTCTGATTCCGTTTAAACTGATACATTTTAAAGATGGAGTAAATACTACTCTGGGACTTCCAATAATACGAACGTCGGTTGATCACGGCACGGCTTATGATATTGCAGGGACTGGAAAAGCAGATCCAGGGAGTCTTCTCGCAGCAATCAGGATGGCTGCTGACCATGGCAGGAATTTTTTTTCGCGTGGTATATAATTACATATTGTAACTATTCAGCGTTGCTGATTACACCTGCTGCCGTACATATTAGCTGAATAGTTACTACATATTTTTTATAAATTAAGGACGAATAATGGCTTTTAAGTGGCTTAAAAAGAAAAAAAAAGATGAAGAAACAGAAGAAAAAATAGTTGATGGGATACTTGATGAAATAAAAGAAGGGGATAACAGCGAAACCGGTACAGATGATGATTATATCCCTGAAGAACCGGAGCCGAGGAGTAAGGAAAAGGATTTAAGTGATATTCCAGGTGATCTTGAAGAGGATGCCATGGACGATGAAAAAGAAAAAAAATCGTTTTTAAGTCGTTTTAAAAAGAAAAAAAAAGATGAAGAAACAGAAG
>CAZNFB010000002.1:0-12629 GCA_964572105.1 uncultured Desulfobacteraceae bacterium | reverse complement strand
GGGGAGTAAAGAAAAGGATTTCAGTGATACTCCAGGTGAAGTTGAAGAGGGTGCCCTGGACGATGAAAAAGAGAAAAAATCGTTTTTAAGTCGTTTTAAAAAGAAAAAAAAAGATGAAGAAACAGAAGAAAAAATAGTTGATGGGATACTTGATGGAATAAAAGAAGGGGATAACGGCGAAACCGGTACAGATGATGATTATATCTCTGAAGAACCGGAGCCGGGGAGTAAAGAAAAGGATTTCAGTGATACTCCAGGTGAAGTTGAAGAGGGTGCCACAGATGATCAAGAGGAAAAAAAATCATTTTTAGGCCGGTTAAAAAAAGGTCTGTCAAAAACCAGGGCGGTTTTAACAACTAACATCAGCGGCCTCTTTGCGGGAAAAACAAAAATTGATGATGATTTCTTGGATGACCTGGAAGAACTTCTTATAACATCTGATATCGGTGTTAAGGTATCAACCGATTTAATGCAGATTGTTTCGAAAAAAGCATCGAAAATATCCGACCCGGAACAGCTAAAAGAAATCTTAAAAAAAGAGCTTTTTTTACACCTGAGTAATAAAAAATTGGAAAAAACAGTTGGAAAACCCCATGTTATTATGGTCATAGGCGTTAACGGAACAGGGAAAACAACAACCATAGGAAAGCTTGCTTCAAGAGCTACGGCTGCCGGGAAAAAAGTTCTGGTGGTGGCGGCGGATACCTTCAGGGCAGCAGCCATTGATCAGCTTATGATATGGGCAGACAGAGCTGGGGCTGATATAGTTAAACATAAAGAAAATTCTGATCCCGCAGCAGTTGCATATGACGGAATAGATGCAGGTATTGCCAGGGATGCTGATATTGTTCTCATCGACACCGCAGGAAGACTTCATACAAAAGTCAATCTAATGGAAGAACTGAAAAAAATCAAAAGGGCTCTTGCAAAAAAAATCCCCGAGGCACCCCACGATATACTCCTGGTGCTTGATGCAACAACAGGTCAAAATGCTTTGTCCCAGGCGAAAACATTTAATGACGCACTCAATGTAACAGGGATTGCCTTGACAAAGCTTGACGGGACTGCAAAAGGTGGGGTTGTCGTAAGTATCTGCAGCACTTTGGATATACCAATAAAATATGTTGGGGTGGGGGAAAATATCGAAGACCTTCAGCCCTTTGATTCTGAACAGTTTGTAGCTGCACTCTTTGATGATTAAGGTATTCGTGGGGCAGTATGTTTTTTTATTGACATCATCTAAAAACTACTATAGTGAATTTTTAACAGTAATAATTTGTACACAATATGGGGTTAGCTTTAATTTCGATCATTTTAGAAGGGGTGTCCATTGAGAATAAAGATAGTAAATTTTTTTCTCAACACTAATTATCCCAAGAAAAATCAGCCCCCACAATATTAGGGCACCCATTATTTAATTTACGTTTCTGAAAATGATTCGTAAAAAATCAATTACCATTTGCAGATATTAAAAAATCAAGAAAAAGGAGAAAAATATGAATAAATCAGAATTGGTTGATGCAATGGCAAAAGATACGGGCCTTTCCAAATCCGTTGCTTTGCACGCACTTAACTCTTTTATGGATAATGTAACAAATGCTCTTAAAGAGAAAGACGGAAAAGTTACTCTTGTGGGATTTGGTACTTTTGCAAAGATTAAAAGGCAGGCTAGAAATGGACGAAATCCCAAAACAGGTGAGCCGATTAAAATTGATGAGTGTAATGTGGTAAGATTCAGGCCTGGTAAGACCCTTAAAGACACAGTATAATATAAATTTCTACCTGGGCAAGGCGTATAAACACAGCAATGGTATTTTGAGATTTGATCCTGACGTAATCATATGTCCTGATAAAATGCATCATTGATTCAAGGATTTATCTGCTTAAGAAAAAAATGGCTTTTTGTGTAAATGTTGTCAATATCTGGATAAGCATTTCAAGATAGAATCAGCCTTAATGATTTTACCGTTTTGAATTCAATCTCCGTAATTTATCAATGAGTATGAGGATATCCATGAAAAACTGGTTCATTTAATCTGTCTGCAGGTGGTTAAATTAAAAAAGACTGGCTATTTAAGCGTGTTACGGCCATTTGAGAAAAAAACAGGCTTTGCGCTTATTCCCAGGCAGAGCCTGGGAATAAAGCCTCCCCTTTCTTGTGCAGGATTTTAACCGGGTACAATTGCGTAATTTATTTCAAACAGGCTGAATTAATAGATTATTTTAAACCCGTTAAATTCTCCTGTAAATTCTTTCATATTTTCATCAACTTTAATAACTTTTGCCCCTTGAGGCCCATTTTTGCACCATTTAACCATCAATTCCACCTGTTTTTTTTTACCTTCGAGTACTGTTTCAACGGTTCCGTCAATTCTGTTTTTTACCCACCCTGAGATTTTACATTTTTCAGCTTCTTTTTTTGTCATAATTCTAAAACAGACCCCTTGAACCCTGCCGGTAATTATAAGATGCATACATATATTCATATTCCCAAAAGCTCCCTAAGGGTTATTTCATTAATAATCTTAATTCCAAGTTCTTTTGCCCGATTGAACTTGGCTCCAGGAGTAGTGCCGGCCACCAGATAATCGGTACGGCTGCTCACAGAGCCACTGACCTTTCCCCCTGCCATTTTAATGGCGTCTTTTGCTTTACTCCTGGTCAATGTTTCAAGGGTTCCGGTTAGGACAAAGGTTTTTTCGGACAGCAGGGGCTCCTGTTCCTTTGTGCTGCAGATTATATTAATCCCATTTTTGATAAGCTGATCTATGGTATTTAAGTTTTCCCTGTTATGAAAAAAATCCATCAGACTTTTTGCAGCAACAGGTCCTATCCCGTTAATGGAATTGATTTCATCAAAGGTTGCTGCGCAAAGTCTGTTTAAAGTTTTATAATGGGTTGCAAGAATTTCCGCCACATGTTCACCCACATGCCTTATTCCAAGAGCGTATAAAAATTTTGGGAAAGAAACATTTTTACTCCTGGTTATCGCCTGTAACAGGTTTTTTGCAGATTTTTCTCCCATCCGTTTAAGCCCGGCCAGGGATTCTTGTTCCAGAGTAAAAAGATCGGCAAAGGATAAACAGAGTCTTTTTTTGACAAGCTCTTTAACAAGTTTATCCCCAAGCCCTTCTATATCCAGCCCCCCTTTTGATGCAAAATGTTTTATCCTCTCTTTAATCTGGGCAGGGCATGCAATATTAATACACCGTAAAGATGTCTCCCCTTTTATCCGGATAACTTCTGCTGTGCAAACCGGGCAAAGAACAGGCATGTGGAATATTTTTTCTGTCCCTGTTCGTATTAAATGAACAGCTTTGACTATTTCAGGAATTACATCGCCGGCACGTTGTACCAGAACAGTATCTCCGATTCTTATATCCTTTCGTCTGATCTCATCTTCATTATGAAGAGTTGCCCTGGAAACATTCACCCCTGCAATCGTCACAGGTTCAAGGATAGCCACCGGAGTCAATGTTCCGGTTCGTCCCACCTGAATTTTGATATCCCTGATTTTTGTGGTTTCCTGAATAGCTTTAAATTTATAGGCTATAGCCCACCTGGGGCTTCTTCCGGTCTCCCCCAGATGTTTTCTGGATACCATGTCATCAATTTTTATTACTACCCCGTCAATCTCATAGGGGAGGCCATCCCTCATATTTTCAAGATTAACGCAATAATCGAAAACTTTATTAATTTTAAGCCTGGGCTTTATATGGGGATTAATTTTGAAACCGAGATTTTTTAATTTACAAAGTATATCCCAGTGGGAAAAAAAATCAAACCCGGTTACAGATCCGATTCCGTAAAAAAATATTTCCAAAGGACGTTTTGCTGTCTCTTTGGAATCGAGCTGTCTTAATGAACCCGCAGCTGCATTTCTGGGATTGGCAAATAAGGAAAGATTATTATCTTCTCTTTCTTTATTTAATCTTTTAAAACCTTTACGACTTATAAAAACCTCCCCTCTGACTTCAAGGTATGGGGGAACAGATCCTTTATCTTTTCTAAGAACAAGAGGGACTGCAGGTATTGTTCTTATGTTGGCTGTTATATTTTCTCCCTTGTGGCCGTCACCACGTGTGGACCCTGTTTTCAGACTGCCATTTTCATAAACAAGCTCCACGGCCAGACCGTCTAACTTTGGCTCAGTTGTATATAAAATCTCATTAACTTTTAGATTTTTTTTTATTCTACTGTCAAACTGAAGGATCTGCTCCTGATTAAATCCATTGTCAAGGCTCAGCATGGGGAGTGTATGGCTGACTTCATCAAATCCTTTTAAAGGGGGAGCTCCCACCCGCATGGTCGGGGAATCTTCCCGCAAAAGAAAAGGATATTTTACCTCCAGACCGGACAGTTCCATCATCATCCTGTCATACTCTGAATCCGATATTTCAGGGTCATCCAGGAGGTAATATCTGTAATTATGCTCATGGAGTTTTTTTCTTAAATCGTCTATTTTATTTATAATCGGCTCTATCCCTTTGTGCATAATTTACCAATCACCCTGCAGACATCTTTGCAGCTTTTAAGAAAACGTTCATACCTAAATCCCACGTTCCAGGTAAAAGAGGAAACTTCATCGGAAACCACAAGGAGGCCACCGATATTGACATCACGAAATTTTCCCACGGAAAAGAGTGCAGAGATTTCCATTTCTACTCCAAGCACATTATTTTTTTGATGGAATTCAACCTTTTCCCTGGTTTCCCTAAACAGGGCATCTGTGGTCCATATGGCTCCTTCCTTAAATGGGAGGCCTTCTTCTTTTAACCCTTTTCTGATTTTATCTGTCACTATTTCAGAAGGGTATGATGTGGAGCCGTTATGATCATAATGCTTTGAGACCCCTTCATCAATAATACCGGAAGTGGGAATAATAATATCACCCACTTTAACATCAGGGGAAACAGCGCCGCAGCATCCTAAAAACAGAATTTCCTTTGCGCCCCATGCTATAAGGGTTTCAAGAAGGATTGTTGCATAAGAGGCTCCAACTATGGGTCCCATAAGAGAGAACCCGGAAGGTGAGCCGATTTTTGTGTAAAGGCGGCTGGTCATTAATTTTTTCTTAAATTTATCTTCGTCAAGACCGGTCTCTTCACAAAGAAGCCTAAGAGCACTCTCCTGGCTCACCATAACGGAAAAGTTCCCCAAAGCAGGAGGTTTTTTGCCTGGCACAGGATTTATAATGGCATCATATTTATTCATTTTCATTATCCTATTCCGGTTCCACAAGCTGTGCAAGTTCGTCTTTTAGTTCATCAATAATATCATAAAACCATGTTAAATCTTCAAAGGTCATTCTCCCTGCTCTTCTTTGGGAGTCAGTTCCATCTTTTTTTTTAACGATCCTGGGGCCGATCTGAACCTTTGCTTCTCCTTCGGAATATCTGTTAATTGAGACAACAAGCCCTGTTTCATCACATCGCCATTCTTTTAAAATTTTGTCCTTTTTCGTATCAAAAGCCATTAATTTCTCCTTTTTTATAATTATACCCTGTGCTTGTCATGTTATTATATATTATTCAGTTGATGTGTACAGCTTTAGGTATGATCTGATTAAACAGCGTGTCTGTAATCATCACAGCTGAATAGTTACATATTAATGATTTAAAATTTGAAAAATCATATTACTTTAAATTTTCAAATTTCTGATAACTTGACCAGCATCTACAATAAGATTGACATTAGATAAGCTTTTTGACATATTTTTTAAAATAATAAAAGCTTAAAATAATACAATCCATAAAAAAATCCTTTTTTACCCAGGATAAAATATTGAATTACCCATTTTTAATTGAGCTGATTCTATTTATTTTGCTAATAGGTTTATCAGGTTTTTTTTCAAGTTCTGAAACATCCCTGTTTTCATTGAAAAAAATACAGCTCAAGCAGATGACACAAAACAATCATCCTCGGGCAGATCTTCTTAATCGTCTGTTGAAACAACCCCGTAGACTCATTATAACCATACTCATAGGGAATGAATTTGTTAACATTGTAGCTTCGGTAATCTCAGCCTCAATGGTAATCCAGGTGTTCGGCAGAGAACGTATGTGGATCAATATTGTAATTGTTGTTCCTCTGCTTCTTCTTTTTGGGGAAATACTTCCTAAAACCATGGCCATTCGCAATAATATGGCCTTTGCAGCCTTTGAAAGCCTTCCCATAGAATGGTTTGCACGAATTACCAGGCCGATACGCTGGCTCATCAGGGCTGTTGCTGATTTTTTTATAACCGCTATAGCCGGCAAAAGATGCTCGAGCGAAAATATAATAACTGAAGATATGATGCGTACCATAGCCTATGATGCTGCAGATAAAGGAGCTTTGGACAATCAGGAAGCACGGTTTATTGATCAGATTTTATCCTTTGATGATAAGACCATTGAAGATATTATGACGCCTCGTTCCCACATATGTTTTTTACGGGAAGAGATGCCCTTGACAGAAATGGTTTCGGAAATGCACATGGTTCGCCATACAAAAGCCCCTGTATATAGAAAAAATAGGGATACAATAATCGGCGTATTTCATATCAGAGCCCTGCTGGGGATTGAGATCACGGATAAAATTTATGAGGGGAGGGGGAAGGAAAATCTTTTTCTCCCCCCCTATTTTGTCCCGGAATCAAAGCTTGCATCTGAACTCTTCAGCACCTTTCGGGAACGTAAAATTTCATTGGCCATGACAGTGGATGAATATGGCGGAATAACAGGTCTGGTAACCATGGAGGATCTGCTGGAATGTATTTTTGGAGATATTCATAGTCCCTCGGATATCTCCCCCCATGATAATATAAGAAAAATAGACAATAATACATTTTTGGTAGATGCAGGGGTGCAAGTAGCTAATTTTAATGATAAGATGGGTACAAAATTACTGGGGCACAATGTGGATACCCTGGGAGGTTTTCTTCTCCATCATTATGGGGAACTCCCTTGCCGGGATACACTTATCAAGGTCGATGAATTAAGCTTCACAGTGAAATCGGTAAAAAACAACAGGATAAGCGAAGTGCTGGTAAAGAAAATGGATGTATAGCCCTATGGATATTTTTATCCCCGTTATTATTATTATTCTCTTTTTTCTCCTTGAAGGATTTTTTTCAGGCTCAGAGATCGGAATTGTAAGTGCAGATAAAATCAAACTTCATCATAAGGCGGCTCTGGGGTCAAAAGGTGCGAAACTCACCCTTAAAATGCTTGAAAAGCCTGACTGGATCCTTTCCACCACAATGCTGGGAACTAATCTTATTGTTGTAAGCAATACGACTTTTATTACAGCCCTTATAATCAACCTTTTCGGAGAAAGTAATGCATGGCTGGCAGTAATCCTTATTGCTCCTGTTGCATGGATATTCGGAGAAATAATTCCCAAAAGTATTTTCCAGCAAAATGCAAACGAAATAGTTCCACGAATTATCTTCATACTTTACGCTGCTTCTTTTATTTTTTCCCCTGTTTTAATTATATTTACCACTATTTCACGTATTTTTGCATTGATTACAGGGATTGAAGGTGCAAGCTCCTTTACCCACAGAGAGGAAATATCTTCCATTCTGGAACTCCATGAGGAAGAAATAGAGATGGTAGCTTCTGAAAAAATAATGATTCTGCGTGTTTTTAATTTTTCTAAAACAAGGGCATATGAAATTATGGTGCCCCTTATAGATGTTGCTGCCATAGAAATCGATTCAACATGCAGAAAAGCTTTGAAAATTGCTGCAGAAAATTCCCATTCCAAACTTCCTGTTTATGAAAAACGGATCGATAAAATTATTGGTGTTTTAAATACACTGGAACTCTTTGTGGCTGATCCTGAAAAATCTATTAAAGAATATGTACGCAAAACAAGCTATGTACCAGGCTCCAAAAGCATCAAAAATTTATTAATGGAGCTTCGAAAAGATGGTGACAGTGTGGCAATAGTGGTGGATGAATTCGGGGGTGCAGAAGGCTTGATCACCATGGAAGATATCATGGAGGAGGTGGTTGAGGATATGGAAGATGAATATGATGCCAGGGAACCTTCCCAGCAATGGTTAAGAAAAATAGGAGATAAAAACTATATAGCCAGCGCCCGTATTGAAATAGATTCTCTGGAGGAAAAGCTGAAAATCAAAATGCCCGAGAGCAAATGTGCAACATTAGCCGGATTGCTCCTGGAAAAAGCGCATGATATTCCCCCTGCAGGTTCAATTATTGAAAGCTGCGGAGTAACATATACTATACTTCAGGCAACTCCCCAGGCCATCAAAGAGGTTAGGATCCGCTGGTAACAAAAAATGATATTAATAAACCATGGACTTATTTGAATACCAGGCAAAAAAATCCCTTGACGCATTAAAGCCCCTTGCTGAAAGGATGCGCCCCGGCAGCCTGAATGATTTTTTAGGACAAAGGCATATTGTGGGGAAGGGGACTTTAATCAGAAACGCCATTGAAAATGATAAAATTTTTTCAATGATACTGTGGGGCCCTCCAGGATCAGGAAAAACTACCATAGCCAGGATAATTACCACCCAAACCAGTTCACATTTTGTGGAATTTTCCGCTGTGCTCTCAGGGGTTAAACAGATACGGTCTGTTATTGACGAAGCAAAAAAACAGCAGAGTTATTTCAACAAACGAACAATACTTTTCGTAGATGAGATACACAGATTTAATAAGGCCCAGCAGGATGCTTTTTTACACCATGTGGAAAGTGGATTAATAACACTTATCGGGGCCACCACGGAAAATCCTTCTTTTGAGGTGATTGCAGCTCTTTTGTCCAGATGCCGGGTGATAACTTTAAAACCCCTCCTGCTTGAGGATATCATGACTCTGCTTAAAAAAGCTGTTTTGGATAAAAAAAGGGGGCTCGGCAATATGGGAGTTAATATAGAAGATGACGCACTTAAGCTTCTTGCTGATATTGCAGATGGAGACGCCCGCAGGGGCCTAAATGGTCTTGAAGCGGCTGCTTTTATGGCTGAAAAAACAGGCATTATTACATTGCAGATTATTGAAAGTTCCATGCAGAAAAAGGGGCTGAAATATGATAAGGAAGGAGAAGAACATTATAATATAATATCAGCGTTTCATAAAAGCATGCGTGGAAGTGATCCCGATGCTGCTGTTTACTGGCTTGGTAGAATGCTTTTCGCAGGAGAAGATCCTTTATATATCGCACGGAGAATGGTTAGATTTGCATCCGAAGATATAGGGATAGCCGATCCCAATGCCCTTGGCATAGCATTAAGAGCAAAGGAAGCATTTGAATTTCTTGGGCATCCTGAAGGGGAACTCCCTTTATTCCAGGCCGCTGTTTACCTGGCTGCTGCCCCCAAGAGTAACAGTATTTACAGAACATTTAAGGCTATTGGCCAGGTAATTGAAAAAACTGGAGCACTCCCTGTACCCATGCACATAAGGAATGCTCCCACAAAATTGATGAAAAATATGGGGTATGGGGCAGGATATAAATATCCCCACGATTATGATGGAGCATATGTGCCCCAGGAATATCTGCCGGATGAATTAAAGAGCAGAACCTTCTTTACCCCAACCAATAGAGGTTATGAAAAAATAATAAAACAGCGACTCGATATATGGCGAAAAATAAAAAAATAGAATAAACTCCAGTTTTATTATTTTTCAATTTTTATAGCCACATCAATCACAAGCTGCCCATTAACAGTTTTACAAGGTATGGAGACAATGGGAAGCTTTGAAGGATATGCGACCTTATGTTTCCCGACAATAACACTTGGTGGAGATATTGCTGCATTCTGATCAGGGAATTCACTTTTTGCATTACCAATGACCATATTGGCAAATTCTCCCAGGGCATCGGTGCAGTCGTCGTCCAGCTCTTTAAATGTTTCATCAAGCATGGCTCCTGCCATAATGAGAGCCAGCTCTTTGGAAAGACTTATGGCCACACACCCCGATACAGGCCCTGATAATCCTATTATGCTGCTTACCTCAAAATCAGGAACAGGGTTTTTTTTAATTGTAGGAGCACCTACCTCCACAGCAAGATCGAGCATTGTGTCAAAGACATTTTTCACAGCATCTACAAAAGGATTAATATATCGAACATCCATAAAGTTCCCTCCCAGAGCATCATATATTATTAAGTTAATCTTAAAAAATAATGGCTAAGGAACGGAGATGAAATAAGTTGAGCAGAAATAGCGCAGGATTTTGGCTCATATACAAGGCGCATTAAAGGTTGCATACTATACGTATTCGGCCTTTGATGCAACGAAGTAGATGGGCCAAAAGACAAGCTATTTCGTTCAACTTATAAAATTTTCGTTCCTAATATCCTTATGTCCTGCAATCCTTTCCCTGTTATAATTATATGTTCGTTCAATAAAGGTAACCTGGCCATTTGTCTTAAATAAAATTACTGATGATGAACGTGTTCCGTAATTATTGCTGTGGATAAACATGGAAGAAAGGAGTCTCTCCCTGTCAAGTCCAACACCGGTATCTGGAAGCTCAACATCAGGTGGCCTGGTTCTGTCCTTGAGCATGGTAAAAAGGTCTTCAGTGTTGATTTCATTTTTATGTTTATGGAGTTCTTTAAATCTGGCCAATCCTTTTTTTACCTTAGGCCATGGTGTATTCAAAAGATGATTGCTTAAACCATATAATCCCGGCTTGATAAGCTGAATACCCTCTTTCCTGTTTGAAAAATAATAAAACCCGTCTCTATCTCCCAGTACAAGATTAAACCCTTTATACCTGTATCCCATGGTTTCAATATATTCAAGGTATTTTTTTGCCGATTTTTTTCCTGAAAGAAATTCTGAAACCAGATTCCCCCTGGAAGGGACATCTTCATACGAGAGGAGATCATTTGCAGGGTCCCTGTAATTTGTTATAGCTGCAAATTTACCGGTTTTAGTTATGCCAAGCCAGGTACCATTTGCCTTTAAATCACGCCCCGCAAGAATATCTGCGCCATTGTTCCACAGGGACAAAGATTTTGTTGGCCGATCATAAAATTCATCCCTGTTTCCTGCAAAGACCAGCCAGTATTCAGGATGATTCATATATGAAAAAAATAGAAGACACATAAAAAATTAGGAGAATATAAATGTTTAATTTATGTAACTATTCAATTAATATTTTCTCTTTACTTGATTAATGGTTATTGGTATTATTTAAAATTAACTTAAATTTTAAGCTACTCTGGAGATATAAATATGAACATCAGCAGAAAATTAGGAATTTTGGTTTTTTTTGGCGTCCCCGCAATAATTGGCGGCGGTATAATATACGCTATTTCCGGCAGTTATAATCCTGTTTGCATATATGAAATAATCCTTCTCTTTATAGCCGGAGGGTTTGTAAGCAAGTAATTTATCGGGTAATTTTAAAACATCTATATCTGGTTATCCTAAACCATGGCTTTTAAACCAGCTGGCAGCTTCTCGTACAAATGCTTTCTGGTGTTCCCTGTTCCCCATGGAGTGATCCCCTCCTTTTTGAATAATCATTTTTTTTGGCCCGGAGGCGAGATTGTAAATTTTTTCTCCATGGGACAGATCAACAACATCATCCGAATCTCCGTGAAAAACAAGAATATTATTAATTCCCGAAAGGTTATCTGTAATATCGAACTGGAGATTTTTCTGATAAAATTTTAAATCCTCTTCAGTATAACCATCCGATCTTTTAACCGCATCAATTATTGATCTGTTATTTACAGGGGCCGCGAATGTAACAATGGTATTAATGCAAAACCTGTTCGCAACAGATATACAGGCAGCTCCCCCCAGACTGCTTCCAAACAGACCTATCTGCTGCGGGGTGTTGGATCTGTTTTTTACCATGGTAATGGCTGCTGCCAGATCATTACATCTTCCCTTTAACGTGGTAACTTCTTTGAAAACACCGTCGCTTTTTCCGCAGCCCCGGTGATCAAACCTGAAAAATCCCATACCGTGCGCATTACAGCATTTTGCAAGTGCTATCTGTTTTGGGGAGTTGCTGTCGCTTAAAAGGCCGTGGGAGCCTATTACAACAAAATTACTATGCTGACAAGGCATGTGAAGGGTCCCTCTGAGCACAAAACCGTTGGAATGAAAGTTGATATCTGTCAGGTGAGTTTCCGTTTTTTGTGAAATCATGTAATAATATTTTGAAATCATTTATGTGATGATCTATAAAATGCATCATTTGCCAGGTTCCAGTATCATCCAAAGCCCACTTACTTTTTTATTGAAAAGTATCGGTTTTGTCAAATTAAACATTCCTCTCGTTTCCAGGATCTGTATGGGAGCGAAGGTAAAAACTGCATATGAGCTATACTAAAATTTATCCGAAAAGGAAAAAAATAATGGAATGTAAAAAAGAAGAAAATTTGAAAAAATGCAAATGTACTTATAACTCATGTGCAAGACAGGGTATATGCTGTGAGTGCATAGAATATCATCTTGGCAAGCGGCAGCTTCCAGGGTGTTGTTTTACAAAAAAAGCAGAGGCCAGTTTTGACAGATCCTTTGAACATTTTGCAAAACTTGTCAATTCAGGAGAGGTGTAAAAATATACAGTAGTGTCCGGTTAGGAAATTGCAAGAAAGAAAATACGGAAAGTTTAATTGTTTTTTCCGCTATTGCGAAT
>CAZNFB010000001.1:49089-59354 GCA_964572105.1 uncultured Desulfobacteraceae bacterium | reverse complement strand
GTCAAGAAGGTAAGAAAAGATATTGAAAGTTTGATGTAACATTCAGCGAATATGTACGGCAGCAGGTATAACCTGATTAAGGAACGGAGATGAAATAAGCTATTTCGTTCAACTTATAAAATTTTCGTTCCTAAACCTGTTGCGTACCTTAAACCAGCGACGCTGAACAGTTACAGTTTGACAAAGATAAAATTATATCTGCATAATAATTTTGAAAATAACTTTTGGGCCTGGTTTTATCCTGGATCACCAATCAACTAATCCAGGAAAACGCTGCATGAATTTACTGGTTCATTTCTAAAACATTATGAGGAATTACAAAATCATGAAAAGCAATATTCAAATCGAAAAGCACGATAACATAAAATATGTTTGGACAATAACTATAAACAACCCTGGAAAAAAAAATGCCCTGACTCTCGATATTCTGGAGCAAATGTCAGATTTTCTATCCGATCAAAAAATACGTAAAACCGCCCGGGCAATAGTAATCAGGGGTAAAGGTGAAGAGGCTTTCTCAGCAGGGTATGATATTTCAAAAATCCAGGAAGAAAATACCCAAAGCCGCTCGGAAGCCTCATCTGCTGTTTTATACAGGGCATTAAACAGTATAAAAAACTTTCCCTCCCCGGTAATCTCAATGATAAACGGGTTCTGCATAGGTGCGGGACTCCACCTTGCCATTTCCACAGATATAAGGATAGCATCTGATAATTCGAAAATTGGGATTACTCCTGTAAAACTTGGACTCCTGTATCATCCTGACGGGATCCTCGATTTTTATAACCTTATTGGTCCAGGAAATACAAAAGAATTATTTTTCACGGGGAGCCTCTATTCGGCTGGAGAAGCAAAAGAAATGGGATTAATAAGTCGTACTGTTCCATTATCCGATCTTAAAGAGACCGTTTATGCCATTGCAAAACAGATAAGTTTTAACGCTCCTTTGGCGATCCAGGGAACAAAATATTGTGTTAATAAATTTTCAGAGAACGTCTGCATAAAGCCTGAAGTTATGGATGAGTGCATAGAGCTCCGGGAAAAAATTTTCAACAGCCGGGACATAAAAGAAGGAAAGCAGGCCTTTGCTGAAAAACGGAAACCGGTTTTTAAAGGGGAATAACTGATCTCTGATATTTAAGGGATCAAGTATTTTAAAAAAAGCTTGATTTCCTCCCCTATAATGACTATTAACCATAGAGTAGGATATATTTACTCATTATATATCATGCTGCCATAACATTATAGCGAATATTCAAAAATCTCGAAATGTTGTATTAATAAATTTGATTTGATTGGAGGTTGCAGATGACCAAACGTACTATTTCGTTAAAGGTAGAGACACCCATCAAAGCACATCATACGGCTCAAGTGGGATTTACCAAATTGGAGGAAGGGGAGGCTTTTCGCCAGGGGTATGATATAAAGCTCGATCTGGAAAGGGCCAAGCTTCTTACAGACTCATATAAAGAGACTGAAGATAAGCCGACTCCCATAAGAAGGGCAAAAGCATTTGAAAATATTCTGGCAAACATGACTATTTTTATCAGGGACAAAGAATTGCTTGTGGGTAATTTTGCAAGGGATCTTAAAAGCGTGACACATTATCCTGAACTTCAGTGGAGATGGGTGGAAAAAACAACGGCACCGGGTCAGGTTTATGGAGATCTGTTAGATGATGGGCAGTGGGAAGAGCTAAAAGATCTGCATAAATACTGGCAACCAAGAGCTGTCCATGGAATGGAACGGCAGTATCTTCCCAAGGGGATGGAAGACGCATGGCGATTTAAAGGGGAATATCTCTTTTCCTATCACTGGGAGCATTCCACCCCCAATTATGAAAAGCTTTTCACTATCGGATTAAAGGGTATTTTAGATGAAATTGAGCAAAGAGTGGAAAGGCTTGACAAAGAGGCTGTAAATTTTACGATAAATGCCTCTGAATATGCTGATAAAAAGATTTTTTTAGATGGAGCCAAAATATCCGTTTCAGCAGTTGTAAGCTGGATAAGGAGATATGCAGATCTTGCAGCTGAAAAAGCTGAAAATGAAAATACTCCGGAAAGAAAAAAAGAACTCAGTCAAATAGCTGAAAATTGCAAAACAATTTCACAGAACCCGCCGGAAACCTTCCAGCAGGCATTGCAGCTTTACTGGTTTATTCATTTGCTGGTCAATTTTATTGAATTGCCCCAGGTCGGTTCAGGGATAAGGCTTGATAAGGTAACCACCCGTTTTTATGAAAATGATTTAAAAGAAGAACGTTTAACAAGGGAATCTGCCCAGGAACTTGTTGAAAATCTGTATGTCAAATTTCTTGAAACAGGTTTCCTCCATCCCCCCATCTGGACGGGAGTTGGAGGCGGGGGGCTGGGGTGGCAGTCGATTACCATCGGTGGTGTTGATGAAAACGGAAATGATGTATGCTCTGAAGTAACCAATATTATTCTCGACGCAATGCAGGAGATAAAGACTGTTGCACCCCCTTTATCCTTCCGCTGGCATGATAAACTCCAGAAAAAAACAATTGATAAGGTTATTGAAACATTGGCATCAGGATTATCCGAGCCTGCCATATTTAATGATAAGATGATGCTCCAACGGCTTATGGCATATGGCGTTCCCATAAAGGAAGCAAGGGATTATTCCATAAATACATGCATGTGGTGGGTGATACCAGGGAAAAATATCTGTTTCAGGGCATCCAACAGCGGACAGTTCAGCCTCCCCAAAATGCTTGTTCTGGCCATGAACCAGGGAAAAACATTTGACGGCATCCAGCTAAGCTGTGATTCTCCGGACCCATCAACTTTTAATAGTTTGGATGATATTATCGATGCTTTCATGATTCACTTCAGGCATAACTTAAAAAGGCTTTTAATGGTCTCTAATATCGGGGATGCGCTTTATAAAAAATATCTCCCGCGGCCATTTTTATCCTCTCTGTTAGATGGATGCATTGAAAGAGCCCAGGACTGCAGGGACTGGGTATATGAGCCGGATTATAGAGATGTAATGCTCATCGGTATCAATAATGTTGCAAATTCCCTGGCCGCACTCAAGAAAATTATTTTTGATGATAAAAAAGCAACCCTTTTAGAAGTTATTGATGCGTTGAAAAATAACTGGGAAGGGAAAGAGGGATTACTCAAGGATTGCCTTGATGCGCCAAAATTCGGAAATGATGATGATTATGTCGATTTAATATGTCGGGATGTCTCCATTCAACTTACAGAAGAGGTGAGCACCCATAAGACTATTTACGGAACCAACTGGTGTGTTGACGGATCTGCTGCCACTTCCCCCTTTATGCTTGGAACCATGTGTGAGGCCACCCCTGACGGCAGAAAAGATAAAGAACCATTCCATGATGGAACCATATCACCTGCCATGGGAACTGATCTAAACGGCCCCACCGCCACCTTGAAATCGGTTTCAAAAGTCGACCCTGTCTTAGCCTGGAATCAGCTGTTTAATCAGACTTTTCAACCGGAATTTCTTAAGGGCCCCTATGCGGATGTCTTTGAAAATTATCTCCGAACATTTGGAGACCTTGGGGTGCACCATGTACAGTTTTCCATTGTTGGAAAAGAACTTTTACAGAAAGCCCAGGATCATCCGGAAAATCACCCGGATCTCCTTGTCCGTGTATGCGGATACTCCGCATATTTTGTGGATATGAGCAGAGACGTGCAAAACTGGCTCATGGATAGAACCGCTCAATCTTTTTAGGACAAAACTGTTTTTACGCATGCTTAAAAACCAAAAATGACCGGCTGATAAATTTTTTATCATCCGGTCATTTTTCACAGGAGCCTGAAAGATTAAATTTTATATTTGGCTAATATGTATAGTTAAAGCGCATTTACGGTCAGTAGATCTGAAGAGGTAGATAAAAGTTATAATATTTCAGATTTTTTGAAAGGGAATGTTTTACAAAGGTTTCATAATATAATAACATAGTTTTGCTATAATAGTAGTATTTTGATCTTTGAACTGAAAAAAGGGCTTAATTCTGCTTTCCGCAATAGACTGAGCTATAATAAAATTTAAAAACCTCTGAAATTTGCTGCGTTCAAACAGCCATAATTTTTCAAATTTCACCATAGCTCAGTCTGGCATCTAATGGCCAAAGTTATAACCAAACCCGAAAAAATAGCCAATGACATATGCAAACAAAACAAAAAGAACTATGAACCATAAAAATTCAAAATTAAAAGGGCTGATCTCAAATATTCAAAAATACAGCATTCAGGATGGCCCCGGGATAAGGACAACTGTTTTTTTTAAAGGCTGCCCTTTAAAATGCAGATGGTGCAGTAATCCCGAGTGCTGGAACAAATATCCTGAAATTATGTTTGAGCAGGGGCTGTGTGTACAATGCAAAACCTGTATGGAAATTTGTCCGCAAAAAGCTATTTCCTTTGATGAAACAGATAAAAAACCGTCCATCGATTTTAAAAAATGTGATCTCTGCATGAAATGTGTGGAAAATTGTCCATCAGGAGCGTTGAAAATAGTTGGTGAATTTATGTCCGTTAAAGATGTTATGGCGGAAATATTAAGTGATCAATTATTCTACCGAAATTCAAAAGGGGGGGCAACATTATCCGGCGGTGAAGTATTATTTCATTCAGATTTTGCGTTGGAAATACTCAAGCAGTGTAAGAACGAACACCTGCACACCACCATCGATACATCCGGCTATGCTGACTGGTCTGTGTGGGAAAAGTTAATAAATTATGTAGATCTGGTATTGCTGGATATCAAGCACCTTGATTCAAAAATCCACAAAGAATGGACAGGTGTGGATAATACGAAAATTCTTGAAAATGCTCCAAAAATTGCAAAATTAACAAAAATGTGGGTACGGGTTCCGATTATTCCGGGTTTTAATGACACCCGTGACAACATAATAGAAACTGCAAGATTTGCTTTTCAGATAGGTGCTGAAAAACTTACCCTCCTTGGCTATCATGAACTTGGCAGGATTAAGTTTGATGGATTGGATAGGGATTACTCCTTAAAAGGGTTATCCCCTTTAAAAGGAAAAAGGCTGGAAGAATTAAAAAATTTTATAGAGGCTGATAAGATCGGGATAAATGTCACAATAGGCTATTAGCCCTGGTTTAATCGATTAAATGTTTAAACCCTTGACAAATTACTAAACATTTATTAACCCTAATAGGGTTAGCCGACTTTAATGGCTTTGTAAAGTCATTAAGCTTTATCCATAGTACGTTTTAACTTATTTGTCTGCTTGTAAATGGATTTTTTTTTGTTTTTACCGATGATTCAGATATAGACCGTCACATAAATAATTTCACTGCTTTATCGTCGCAGGAGTCTTGCAATACGCCTTCCCCCTTTGGCCAAAGTGAAATTAATTATCTGACAATCTATGGATAATTATATAGACTTTCCGAAAATTATTTTGGATGAGGTACCACATCATAGATGTACTTTTATTATTACCTCCCGGCTACTGCCCGCGCAAAATAAATTTTTAAAAAAATCTATAACAACCATTATTATATATATAAATTTATTCTGGAGGAATTAATGATAATTAAAGATATTCGTGATGTACTTTTAAGCCATATAAAATCAGGCGATGATCCTTTAAATAAGATTATTGGACAAAAAGATGCAAAAAAGAAAATTCTTTCATCCCTCCTTGCAGGGCATCATATCCTGATAGAAGGAAATCCTGGAGTTGGAAAAACTACTCTGGCAAAATACATTGCAGGAATTCTCCCTGATATAAAGGGCGTCAAAGGGTGCCCTTACCACTGCGAAATTGCCAATCCGGCATGTCCTATTTGCAAAAACAAAAAAAAGACTGGAGAGTCCCTGGAAGAAGAAGTAATACCAGGTTATAAAAGATTCGTTAGAATTCAGGGTTCCCCTGACCTTACAGCAGAAGATCTCATGGGAGACATAGATCCCTCTAAGGCTTTTGAATATGGTCCCCAGGATTATAGAGCATTTACCCCGGGAAAACTTTTAAAGGGGAATAAGGGGATTGTTTTTTTTGATGAATTAAACAGGGTCTCAGAAAAGCTTCAAAACGCACTATTACAGGTTTTAGAAGAAGGCGTGGCAACAATCGGCCCCTATGATGTGGACTATCCCTCCGATTTTATAATGATCGCAACCATGAATCCCAAAGAAAGGGCGGGTGTTGAAGAACTTTCCGATGTTTTACTCGATAGATTTGATATAGCCAAAATGACATATCCTGAATCAGATGCGGAAGATAAGCGGATAATAATGGAAAATTCTGAACACGCCCGTGAAATAAAGGTTCCTGAAGAGATAATCGACCTTATTGTTAAGCTTATCAGAACAACAAGGAGCGAAGACTGGGCCAAAGACCTGGAGCAGGGAGCAAGTGCCAGGGCTGCCATTTCCCTTTATGAAAAGGTACAGGCCTCTGCCTTGCTGGATTGCAGGGATACTGTAACATTGGATGATGTAAGAGAGATGGCTTTTTCATCGGTACTGGGAAGAATAAAGCCTTCTTCAAGTTCCCAGCATTATGACGACCCTGCTGCAATCATGGATCTCATTCTCGAAGAGGTATTACCATGAAAAAAGTAATAGGCCTGGCCGGCAAAGGTGGTACCGGTAAAACAACTATTGCCGCTGCCATAATAAGAATTATCAATGAAATGGCAGGGGATAAAAAACCTAGTATTCTGGCCATTGATGCTGACCCTGATTTAAATCTTCCCCAGGCGCTGGGGTATGAATTCAAAAACACCGTGGGTGGTGTCAGAGATAAAATTCTTGCAAGTCTTTCCGAGATGGGGCCCCAGACCGGAGATAAAAATATGGAATTCAAATCTGCAATAAATGAAATTATTGTGGAAGAGGATGCCTGCGATCTTCTGGTAATGGGTCAACCTGAAAAGATGGGATGCTACTGTCCGGTCAACAATATGATAAGGACAGTTGTCGATTCTTTTGCAGAAAGTTATGATTATCTTCTTCTCGACTGCGAAGCAGGCTTGGAGCATATAAGCAGGCGTACAACCCAGGGGGTTAATACCATGCTTATAGTTTCAGATGCCACAGCCAAGGGGTTGCAATGTGCTGTGAGAATAAAAGAGCTGATTAAAGAGATTAAAAATGTGGAGATAAAAGAAATATTAACCATAGCCAACAGGATTCCCGACGGGATGGAAGATCTCATGAGAAAAAATGCGACAAAATACGATATTGAACTCGCTGAGATCATACCCTTTGACACTCTTATCACCGAGAACGACATAGAAAATAAACCTGTGTGGGATTTGCCGGATGATTCACCAGTTCTCAAAGGTGTAAGAAATATTATGAAAAAGGTTTTAGAAAAGTGAAAACAACAGAGCCGATACATATTAGGGAAGAGATAAAAAATTGCATAATTAATAACAGGGAAGAAGCATCAGCCAAAATTTTTGAAGATATGGTACTGCCTGCTCCCACAAAAAATAATATTTTATCAAGCCTTCTTGCCGGACATCATCTGCTTATTATGGGTCCCACCGGTTCCGGCAAAACCAGGTTAGCCATGCAGATTGGGAACCTGCTTTCCCAACGGGAAGGAGTCAGGGATTGTCCTCTTCATTGTTATTCTGAAAATACTGGATGCCCCTGGTGCGATCGACTCTCAGTTAAAGAGACTATTTCCATTAAAGCTCCTGAAAGGATCGTGAGAATCCAGGGAAATTCTGAAATTACTCCGGAAGATATCATAGGGGACCTTGACCCTGTGGCCGCCATGCGTTATGGCATGCGCAGCAGCCGGGCTTTTCTTCCCGGCAAAGCCTTAAGGGCAAATCATGGAATTTTAGTTCTCGATTTTATTGATCGGATGCCGGAAGCACCTATGAATTCTCTGATTCAGGCCATGGAAGGGGATATGATTTTCACGAGCCATTTTGATGATAAAATTCCCCTTGATCTTCAGATAATCGGAACCGGAGGAACAGACGCCCTGGAAATTCTTCCCATAACCATGACAGATCATTTTGATATTATTGAGCTGGGATATATACATGATAAACAGGATGAGATAAAAGCAACTGTTTCCCAGGCGATTTTCAGGGAAAAAGATATTGCTGTAACAGATGTGTCAGATACTGTTATTGAAATAGTAAGAAGAACACGATTCCATAATGAAATAAAAAGGGGGGTTAGCATAAGGGGAGGAATAAGGTCCCTTGAACTTCTCAACACATTGCCCAAGCTTGACCATAGGTCTTCTGCAAACATTGATGATTTGAGATGTGCACTTGTATCCTCTCTTCCCCATCGATTCGAACTCCAGGATTTTGTTGCATCCATAAAAACTCAGGAAGATGTACTCGAAGAAATATTAGATGAAGTTTTAGGAGTCAAAGAGGATCTACAAGAATCCATATCCAAGGACGGATTATTCGCTTTAGCTAAAGAGATCGCCACTAGAACCGACCTTAAAAAGCCCTTAAAATATGGATTTTATGATATTTTATTAAAAAGGATTCACAGATTTCCGGATTCAGAGCTGGCAAAATATCATAAAAGAATTTATGACTCCCTTTACGATGAAATTGACAAGGGGGAACTGGATCAGGAACTCCTCGAAGAGATAGAATTTGCCAGAAAAAAAAGAGATCGGATGCGGCTCTATAAAAAAGAGATGGATGAAAAAGCGCTGAAAATCGCTCTTGAATCACTGGAAGAGATTGGAGTTCTCGCAAAACAGGAGTCAGGAGGATACCTGCTGGGACAAAAGGGGATTACCTGCCTGCTGGAGATGCTTTTCCCCTATGTCATGGGAAAGGTAAAATTTTCAGGCTATGGAAAACATTCCCTGGGTAAAAAATCTCAATTTGGAACAGGACGGATTGTCGGGACAAGGAAATACAGACTGGGGGACAGCTATAAAAATGTTTCCATAAAAGATTCCATGAGGGAAGCAATAAGGAACAGAAGAAGAAAGCTCACCCGGGATGATATTAGAATCAATAAAAAGGATATAAGGTCAAAGCTGTTTATTGTATTATCCATAGATCTGTCCGGCACAATGGCTGAACTCGATAAACTATGGTATGCCAAGGAGACCTCGGGGGCTGTTGCGCTATCGAGTCTCGGGTATAATGATAAGGTTGGTGTTGTCTCTTTTTCCAACCTTGCAGATAATATTGTTGAAATAACAGACAACCCCTACGAGATAATGTCTGGAGTAATCGATATGGAACTGCACGAAAACGCCTTTACCAATGTCGGATACGGGGTTAGAAAAGCCAAAGAAATGCTGATGCGGTACAGAAAAAGTTATGCGGCCAGGCATATAATATTGATTTCAGACGGTGATGCCACCGCTCCTGAACCTGCTCCTGATAAGTTTGCGATCCGGGAGGCATTAAAAGCGGCCAGCAAGGGTATTACTATTTCAACGGTGTGCATTAATCAAAAAACGGCAAATCCCGACCTCATGCAAAGGATTGCCAGAATAGGAAAGGGAAGAATGTATACCATTGATCAGCCTGAAAATATGATTTCATCTGTTATTGATGATGTCGCCCAAACAAGAGATTTTTTATAAACAAAGCTAATTAAAGGAGTAAAAAATGGCCGATAAATTATGTGAAGAATGCCAAGAGAATGAAGTAAAAAATGAGTGTGAAGAATGCGGCAAAAAATTATGCGAAGATTGCACCAAGGTCTTTTCCTATGAGGAGACCCACCCTGGTTACAGGATGAAAGGCCAGTCATTCATCGGAGCTATGAGTGAGGGGACAACCAAGAAAAAACTTTGTATAGAATGCATGCGTGATGTTGAAATTATATAGCATTTATAAGAGAATGATGAATTAAGGAATTCTACTAATTTATAAAATGCCATTAACCGCTATCTCATTTTCATATTTTGTTGTGCCCGACAGGGCATGCTGGTTATATCAAAATCTTGGGTTGGTTTTAATTTCGTTCATTTTTGGATATGAGGGGTGAGTTTTGAAAATAAGGATACAGTCTGTTTTTTTCTTAATACTTACAACTCTGCATTATAGATGTTCATATAAATAATTTCACTGCGTTATCGGCCGCCGGCGTATTACAATACGCCTTTATCCCATTGGCCTTGTGAAATTTATTATCTAAAAATCTATAAGTGGCCAGAGATAAAACCAAGCCCGAAATTTTATTAAAACAATGCTTAATCGAAGCTAATCAAGTCAAATCATAACAAGAAGTTATCCATGCGATTAAACATTAGTATAGTTATAAACCGA
>CAZNFB010000001.1:40402-48989 GCA_964572105.1 uncultured Desulfobacteraceae bacterium | reverse complement strand
AAATCATAACAAGAAGTTATCCATGCGATTAAACATTAGTATAGTTATAAACCGAAACATTAAATACAGAACATAAAGGAGAATAGCCATAATATATCCTTCACCTGTTTTTTTGAATTAAAAAACCGTTAATAAAGGAGAGACATGAAAGAGGAATCGAATGGCCGCGAGTTAAAAGTCGGTAAGACAACGGTCAAATTAGCCGATATTGTCAGAGATCCCACCGGCATAGAAGATATAATAATACAAGCTGTTACGGATGAAAGGCTGGGCTGGGCAGAGAGAAGACTGCAGCAGGTTGGTGTAAGGCTGAATTTTTTTGCTTCAGCAGGAGATTTAAAAGAGTGGGATAAAATTTTACTGGAAAGGTACGAACCCTTATATATGCCTGATTCAGATTATTGCCACCTTTGTACCCTTGGTCCATGCAATTTGGTCAAGGCAAAAGGTGCCTGCGGCATTACCATGAGAACAAAAATGGCAAAGGAGAGCCTCATAAAATCATGCAGAGGCGCTGCAAGCTATGTTTCCGAAGCCAGGGACCTTGTCGATATGGCGTCAAAACGGTTTCCCCCGGATCAGGAGATAAGTCATGGTACCCATGTAAGATATCCCTCCATTAACCCTGCTGTTATGACAGGCTTTGATATATATAACCTGGAAGATTCAGAAAACACACTCATATATGCTGAAAAGCAGCTTGCAGAACTGACTGCAGCGGCTTCCTTTGGCGCTGAAACAGATGTCACAGAGCTTGAAGAGAAAGCTCTCCATGCAGGATCCATTGCGCTCCTTGCCGCAGAAGTGTCCGAGCTTATAAAGGAATCCTGTTTAGGACTATGCAGTTCTTCAAACAAGAACCTGGTGGAACTTCCAAATTTTCCCCATTTTATTCAACAGGGGGTTGGAAGTGTGGACACTTCAAAGCCTGTTGTACTTTTTGCCGGTAATTCACTCACAACAGGTGTTGGTGCAGTAGATTACATAAAAGAGAATGGTATTGCCGATCAAATAGAAATTTGTGGTTCAGGAGCTGCAGGTCTCGATATAGGCCGTTATTATGAAGGGACAAAAAACATCGCGACAGCTACTAAATTATTAAAAGCGATAAGAATAGGACTTCCGGATGTAGTTGTAGCAGGGGACCAGTGCGTCAGCATGAGCATTGTGGAAGAATGCCAAAAAATTGGCGCCCCTTTGATCATGGTTAATAAAAAATTGACCATGGGCTTTAAAGACAGAACAGAAGATGATGCTGAAATTCTGATTTCAGATCTCACAGAAGGAAAAGTTCAGGGTGTTCTTATTGAAAATCCTTCCAAGGCAGCCAGGGTTGCCGTGGAAGTCTCCAGAAAAAAATTTGGGACCCGCGGCACTGCATTTCTTCCAGAGATAAAAAAGGCTGTTGAAGCATGTCTTGAATGCGGAAGCTGTGAAAAAGCATGCCCCAATGATCTTCCACTTTTAAAAGCTATGACAAGTGCCAAAGCAGATGATTATGAACTTCTTTCCGGCAAGGTTTATGCTTCTTGCCTCTGCTGCACCAAATGTGAAAGTGCATGTCCCCAAAGTGTACCTGTGATGAGCGTGATTTTAAAAGCCGCTGAAAGCAAAATTAAAGAAGAAGACTATAACATGCGGGCTGGCCGGGGCACTCCAGCTGAACTTGAGTTTAGAGATGTTGCTTTTGCTTTTGGTTTCGGCAGCGTATCAGGTATTGTAGCCATAGTAGGCTGTGGCGGAAATACCGGTGAAAGTGATGATGTGGGCTTCATGGCCAACAAACTCATAGAATTAAACTATCTTGTCACAACAGCAGGGTGTGCTGCCACGGATATGGCCGGATACTATAATGATTTTAAGAAAAAACGGCTCTATGAGGCATGGAACGGTCTGTTTCAGATAGAGGGAATTGTTAATTGCGGTTCATGCTCAGCCTTAAGCCATATTGCAAGGGGATTTTATAAATACACCCATGTAATTGCCAGGACTCCCATGATGGCCAATTTTACAGAACAGGCCGATTACATTTTCGGAAAGCTTCCCTGTGCTGTTATAATGTGGGGGCCGGTAACTGAAAAAATGTACGCCATGGCATCAGGATATGCCAGATTAGGCGCCACAGTGGTAATGGGGCCCCATGGAACCAAGTATAACAGGTTCCTCATGGGGGATATAGAGAACAGAGAAAAATGGTGGTGCTACGACGGTTTTACCGGCAAAAAGAACGAAGTTGAACCATGCCCTCCCCATCTTATTGTTCCGGTGGAGACCAAAGAGGAAGCCCTGGTTATGGTAACCAGACTTCTTTTTAGAACAAATGACTTCAGGGACGGAAGAATTTCCAAGTTTGACAGCTATTTAACCATGTATGAAGAATATTTCAACAAGCTGCCCGAAGACTTTCATAAGTATGTAAGATCTGATGCTGAACTTCCATGGACAAAAAAACATAAACTCCTTAGAATTTTAAGGGAAAAATATGGATGGGAGACTGAAAAAGGGACAATAATAAGAGCCAAACATCCCGACGGAAGGCTCCTTCCCCCTGAAGAATTTGCTGATGAATACGGAATCAGGGTAGGCCAGTATTCCACATTTTTAGAAAGGTTAATATTAAAAGAAGAGGCAAGGGGAACCGATATAAACCTCTTAAAGCAAGGAGGGCATTAATATGGCTGCTGTGACATTTGCAGATATACCAGCATTATTAAAAGAGGCGATCAGGCCTTTAATACTCACCGGCGCAGCAGCTGGTGATAATCAGATTGACGCGGCCATCGGCATGTCATCAGCCCTTGACGCTTTTGTAGCCGCAACCGGCAATACCATAACCAGTGTAATGGAGAAGGGCTGCAAACGCTGCAACAAGGAATGGATCGCTGAAATAATTTATTCCATGCAGCTTCCGGAGTGGAAAGGTCCCGATGGAAATGGCAAACCTGATCTTATAATATTTACAGGTTATATGCCAGGTATGCTGGAGAAATATTTAACAGCAATGAGAATTTTTGGTGACTGCAAAACCCTGACCCTTGATAACAAATATATTGAAAATGCCACTTATTCCCTGGAGCCTGCGTCAGAAGAAGACTGGGAAGCAGGTTTAAAAGGAATAAAAGATAATTTATAGTACTAAACAGATGGTTTTGAAAAATATTTTTTTAACACCATCATTAAAAACGGAGGGATAAAATGATCAAATTACCAAAAGGAAAAATCCACCGTATCCCCCTTGATCCAGAAGAACTGTTTGAAGATCTGCCGATTGAAGTTTCGCCCAGATGGGCATCAGAGCGGGTGAGAAAACAGGATATCTGGCTTGAACTTGGGGGACCAAAGCATGACTATAAAAGTTTTGTTATGGTGGAAATAGTTGGTATGGACGAGATAGACCCCGGCAAGGTAGAAATAATCGGGCCTGATCTTGATGAGATTGAACCTGGTTCATCCTATCCAATGGGATATTCCCTTAAGATCGCAGGGGAAAAATTAACCGATGACTATGCAGGATATTTTGAAAGATGGGCAATAGATAACCATACCCGCGTAGAAGGGGTTATGTATCTGAACATGAGAGATACTGTATGGATGAGGCTCCATACACGGCTCCAGGGGAGAATGACTTCATTAAAATATCTTCCCCAGGCAATTATGGGAATCTTTATGGCTCAGGTACCCATGGTGGAAGCAATGGAGGCCAGACTAATCGTAGCCTCCGAGGAAGTGGGCGGCAAAGAACTCATGGGTAGGATGACGGACGAGATATGCAAGCCCATATGGGAATCAAGAGATGCCAAGCTTGATGAACTCTCTGATGAAGATACTGATACTTTCTTTGGCTGTACCCTGTGTCAGAGCTTTGCTCCGAACCATTGCTGCGTTATAGCACCGGACCGCACACCATTTTGCGGAGTTATAAACTGGGATAATATACGGGTGGGTATAGAAGTCGATCCTGCTGGTTATTCCTTTGAAGTTGCCAAGGGAGAATGCGTCAACCCGTTAATGGGGGAATATGCCGGAGTAACAGAGACGATCTTTAACCGGTCCAATCAGACCCTTAAAAAGATCAATCTCTACTCTGCAATAAAATACCCCCTAACCACCTGAGGGTGATTCGAAGGATTAATCTTTTATATCCATCAGGTTGATGGATTAGGCTTGGTAAGCAGATTGTATACAGGAATGACTCCATTGGGACTCCCATTTGGAAGATTAGCAGGAATGTGTGGTGGTGGAGTTCAGTATCACGGGTATTGTGGAGTATCCATGCTAACAGTCAGGAGTAAAAAATTCATCCAGGGTGACGGCGGATGGAACCGGATTGCATGGATGTCCCAGGAGATGAAGCAAAGACTTGCGGATGTTATGCCGGAATCAATATATGCATTGATGCCCACGGAAGAAGATACTGTTGATTTAAATGAATTACAAACAATGTTGGGAGAAAGAAAACATCCCATAGTTGAGCAATTCTGGAAAGATGGAACTCCGGTTCCCCTTGAAATTCCAGGCCCTGGCGAAATGTGGCCAGAGGATAAACACCTGCTCGACGAATAAAACCTTCGGGCAAATAATTCCATTTAACCTTGGAATTATTTGTCCGAAATCTGACCGAAAAGGTGATTACTATGAAACATGGCGACTCATTTTATGATAAGACCTTGTTTACAACGGAAAAAATCAAGGAAACTCTTATTAAAATCCTCAAAATAGCAGGATACACGATAAAATCTGAAAAAATCGGATTTGTTACGCCGGATATTTACGGGGTAAAAGGAAAACACCAGATTATTATCTCAATCAAAGAGAAAATCGAGGACGCCCTTGACGGATGCAGAGATCTGGCCGCCATGAAGTGTTTTGCAGGGGGTAAAAAAGATTATGTTCTTGCTTTTCCACCAATCAGCGAGACAGAAGTACTTCATTTTTTGTTTGAAAAAACTGATTGGTATTTTCCCATGAATGAACAGACAATTATGCTGTGGCTGGTTAATCCTGACAGAATGGAAACCCATCCCATTATGGGGTACCCCTACAACGAAGCCCTTAAAAATTACCTGACCAACCCGGAGGCTGTTGATTTAATAGCGCAAATGGCCAATAAAAAAATGAATGAACAACTTTTGGAAGAAGAAGATTTTTTTTAGACCCGTGCAGGTTTTTTCCAAGGGACAAATAGATTTTCAGAAAATTATTTCGAATTCATTATCAATCACTTTGTCTACTGATAAAGTGATATTTGACCTTCTCTCTTCCCAAAATTGATTCTCTGAAAGTCTCTAATATCTTAATATTTATAAAGAGATACGTTTTCCTTTCTCTGGCTTTGCGCCAAATTTTAAAATCGGGTAATTGCCTGACAATCGATGGGTATTTTACCATTTGTGCTGTCGGCACACCTTCCTTTTCTTATCCTTCTAAAATTAATTACCTAAAAATCCATAGATTTAAATTATCTATCTGGAGCAGAGGAATAATGAAGTATAAAAGCCGTTTTTTTCATCCCTGGTTAATATGGAATAACAAATTTATTTTTTTGCAGGGTAAGAAGGCCAACTGCACAAAGAGCTGGAGAGTCCGTTTTGGCATATTCACAGGGTTACTCCTGGCTCTATTTTCTTTTTTGGATATAACCCAGGCCGTTGAAAAAAAGGAGGCGCAACCTCCCCTGGTAACAGTTGAAACAATTGCAATGGAAAATATTAACTCCCCGTGGGAATATGTAGGGCATGTGGAGGCAATTCAGTCCGTTGATCTGCGGGCCCGGGTAAAAGGCTTTTTGGAAAAAGTTAATTTTAAGGAAGGTTCCAATATTAGATCCGGTGATCTTCTTTATATTCTTGAGCAGGCCCCTTATCAGGCCAGGGTCGATGCTGCCGTGGCATCTCTGGCAAGAACCAAAGCTGCCCATGCCAGGGCGGATTTGTATTTACAGCGGATCAGAACTGTTTTGCCCGGTGGAGTGCCGGAAACAGATATTGATGCTGCTGTGGCCGAAGAGATCCTCACCAGAACCAGGAGACAGGAAGCCGAATCTATACTTAAGCTCTCCCAGCTCGACCTGGAATATACCAGGATCAAAGCTCCCATAGATGGACGTATAGGACGAACCGCTTTTACTAAAGGTAATTTGCTTGAGCCGGATTCACCCCCTTTATCCCGAATTGTTCAAATAAACCCGATACGGGTGGTATACTCCATTAGCGAAAATAATCCTGATCTGATTAAAATGGCTCTTAAAGATTCATTGCTCCAGAAAAAGGAGACTGATCTCCATATGCTGAAACACCGTATAAGGATGCCCAGCGGTGAAATCCTTAAAACAACAGGGGTTATCGATTTTCTGAACAATATGGTGGACCCTGGGACAGGCACCATCACGGTGCGAGCTGTGTTTGAAAATCCTGATGGTCTGTTGCTCCCTGGGCAGTATGTTACTATTCTGGCTGAAAAAGGGGATGGTAATTTTTTACCCATGGTTCCCCTGGCATCCCTCCAGGAAGACAAAAAAGGACGATATATACTTGTTGTGAATAAAAAAAAACAAGTTGATTTACGCCGTATTACCACAGGGGGAGTGAGTGGTACTAAAATAGCCGTTACATCTGGAGTAACAAAAGGGGAAAAGGTTATTGTTCAGGGATTGCAGAAAGTTCGCCCCGGTCAGATTGTGAAAACCACCAGTTTAAACCAGGAAAGCCGGAGATAGATCATGTTTTCACGAATTTTTATTAAACGTCCCCGGCTGGCTGTGGTTATCTCGATTATTATCACTTTGGCAGGTCTCCTTTCCATGTTTAATATTCCTGTTGCCCAATATCCGCAAATCACCCCTCCGGAGATTGTGGTAACCGCCTTTTACCCGGGTGCCAGCGCTCAGGTTCTGGGAGACAGCGTGGGGGCACCGATTGAGGCTGAAATAAACGGTGTTGATAATATGCTCTATATGTCCTCTCTTTGCTCCAATGACGGCACTTACTCCTTAAGTGTTACCTTTGAAGTGGGGACTGATCCGGATATGGCCCAGGTAAATACCCAAAACAGGGTGCAACTGGTCATTCCAAAATTACCAAAAGAGGTAACACGCCAGGGAATAGATGTACGAAAACGGCCCCCCAATATGCTGGCAACAATCAGTTTTCTTTCTCCAGGGGGGAGTCGCGACAGGCTTTATTTAAGCAACTATATCGATAAAAACGTAAAGGACAACCTTGTTCGCCTTAAGGGTGTGAGTGATATTTTTGTTTTTGGTGAACTTGAATACAGTATGAGAATCTGGATGAATCCGGATCACCTCACCGCTTTTGGACTCACCGCCGATGATGTAATCACCGCCATTCGTCAGCAAAACGTCCAGGCTGCCGTGGGCTCCATAGGGTCTGCGCCTGTTGCCGTTAATCAGCAAATTCAATACAACCTCCAGGCCCGGGGTCGTCTTAAGAATATTGAAGATTTTAAAAACATCATCATACGTGCCAATCCCATGGGAGGATTGGTACGTATTCGTGATATTGCCAGAGTGGAACTTGGGGCCAAAACCTACGGGCATGAATCGATCCTGAACGGCGCTCCAGCTGTAACCTTTGGAATCTATAGAACAACAGGCTCCAATGCCATCGATACAATGGATGGGATTCGTGCTGAACTGGAGAATGTTTCCCCACATCTCCCTGAAGATGTGAAGTATAAAATTGTCTTTGACAGCACTGAATATGTTTCAACTGCCATCCACGAAATTAAACTGACCCTGTTTATCACTTTTTTCCTGGTGGTTGGAATGACCTATCTTTTCCTGCAAAACTGGAGAGCCACATTAATCCCCACTCTGACGATCCCTGTTTCCCTTGTGGGCACGTTTGCAGTTCTCCTTCTCCTTGGTTTCAGCGCCAATACAATCTCTTTGTTCGCACTGGTTATGTCCGTCGGCCTTGTGGTTGATGATGCAATTATTGTGGTGGAAAACGTTTATCGGGTCATGGAAAAAAGAAATCTTGACCCCCCCCAAGCCGCTGCAGTGGCCATGGATCAGGTTACAGGGCCGATTATCGCCACCACTCTGGTTCTCATGGCCATTTTTGTTCCCATTGGATTCTTACCCGGCATCACAGGGGAGCTCTACAAACAATTTGCCGTGACCATATCTACTGCGGTAATTATTTCAGCAATTAACTCTCTGACTTTGAGCCCAGCGCTTTGTGCTGTTCTTTTAAGACCCCATGAAGATATTCCCAGGGGACCCTTTAGGTGGTTTAATAAAACCCTGGAATCTTCCAGGGATATATATGTGTCAGGGTCCACATGGCTGATTAAGCGAAAATTTTTTGCCCTGGTAATCATTCTCGGCATATTTGGCATAACATATTATCTGTTTATTAATATGCCCACCAGCTTCCTCCCCAATGAGGACCAGGGAGTTTTTTATATGAATGTGCAGCTGCCTGAATCGGCTTCCCTTCCCCGTACCTGTGAGGTTTTACAGCAAATTACAAAAGAACTCAAAAATATTAAAGGGATTGAAGATGTTTTTGGAGTTGGTGGATTCAGTCTCCTTAGCGGGAATGCTGATAATGTGGGATTCGGC
>CAZNFB010000001.1:0-40302 GCA_964572105.1 uncultured Desulfobacteraceae bacterium | reverse complement strand
TTTGATTTTCGTCTCCAGGCTATAAATAACCAGTCCCCTTTGGAAATTGCAGCTGTAACCAGAGCAATGATTATAGCCGCCAACCAGAACCCGGTTCTTACAAGGGTTTTCAGCACCTATAACGCCAATACCCCTCAAATTTTTGTAGATCTTGACCGGACCAGGGCAGAAACCCTTAATGTATCGGCAGACAAAGTGTTTTCAACTCTGCAAACGCAGTTAGGCGCACAATATGTTAACGATTTTAACCTTTCAGGTCAGGTTTACCAGGTCAAGGTTCAGGCAGATAGATCACACAGGGATTCCATTGGGGATATCAACCGGCTCCATGTACGAAGCACCGATGATAAAATGGTTCCCATGACCAGCCTGATAAATCTGTCCACTGTTTTGACTCCCGCTTTTGTGTCACGCTATAACCAATTTACCAGCGCTCAGATTACCGGTGGGACAAATTCTGGCTACAGCTCAAAGGATGCCATTGAAGCGATGAAGCAGGTGGCAGCTGAAACCCTTCCTGATGGGTATTCCTACGACTGGTCAGGGGTATCCTTTCAGACCCAAAAAACCACCGGCAATATTGTGTTTTTATTCGGGTTTGCTCTTTTCTTCGCATATCTTTTTTTGGTGGGGCAATATGAAAGCTGGAATATACCATTATCTATTATAATTTCAATTCCCGTGGCAATTGTGGGAGGACTGACCGCTTTATGCTGGGCCGGGTTAAATCTTAGTCTTTACGCACAAATTGGCCTGGTACTCCTGGTGGGTCTATCCAGTAAAAATGCTATTCTCATAGTAGAGTTTGCACAAAAAAGACGAAAGCAGGGTTTGTCCGTGGCAAACGCCGCTGTGGAAGGGGCTCGTATTCGCTTTAGGCCGGTTCTGATGACAACATTTACCTTTATGCTTGGACTGGCGCCAATGGTAATCGCCACCGGAGCAGGCTCAAACAGCCGCAGGCATATCGGAACCACGGTATTTTTCGGCATGCTGGCATCGGTTTTAATAGGTATTTTTTTCATCCCTGTATCTTACTATGTTTTTCAAACATTGCGTGAAAAAGGGGCTGCCTGGCGTGCTGGTCAGCGTTAATTATAAAATTATGGTAATTATTCAGAGTATCTTAAATCAGCTACGATGAATAGTTACAAATTATGAATTAATTTTTTATACTTAATTTAAAATTACGAAATAAAAAATCCATGGGATCCATGAAAATTAAAAGTCATCACCATTGCCGAAGAGGTGCCAGTGTTTACTCCTCTGTAACAGTTATAACTCTTTTTTTCATTATTTTTATAAATCTTTCAGGCTGTATGACTGTGGGGCCCGATTATGTCAAAATTGAGCCTAAAGCAGCTAACAACTGGAGCACCCGGCTTGAAGGGGGGTTAAATACTGATTTCCAGGATACTAAAACCATGGTTGCATGGTGGAAAGCTTTAAATGATCCAGAACTATCCAGCATTGAAAAACGTGCTGTTAAGGGGAATCTAGATTTGAAAACAGCCAGGTCCAGAATACGTGAAGCCAGAGCGGTGCGGGGTATCAGCGGAGCGAAATTTTCCCCTCTGCTAAATGCAGGTGCTTCCGCTGAAAAATATCATGCCGGTGAAAATAATGGGAATGGGAGTGAAAACAGCCTGTACAAAATAGGGTTTGACGCTGGCTGGGAACTCGATATTTTTGGCGGAATACGCCGTTTAGTTGAGGAGGCAGATGCAAAAATAGAGGTTGCACAAAATGGTCTCCATGATGTGCTGGTAACCCTTCAGGCCGAAGTTGCAATGAATTATGTGGAGGTTCGTACTTTTCAGAGACGATTGACGATAGCTGAAACAAATATCAGAACACAGAAAAAAATATTAGAGCTGAACCGTTCCCGGCGCAAGGCCGGACTTATAAGTGAACTGGCTGTGCAGGAATCACTTTATACCCTGGAACATACACGTTCTTTAATACCCGTACTGCAAACAGGGTTGGAAGCGGCAAAAAACCGTCTGGCAATACTGCTTGGAGAAACACCTGGCGCAGTTCATGGGGAATTGAAAATCAGACGTTTAATACCGGTACCTCCTGCAGCAATTGCCGTTGGTGTTCCTGCTGAAACTTTGCGCCGTCGGCCGGATATACGTCAGGCAGAACGTAATCTTGCAGCCATGACCGCCGGGGTAGGTGTTGCAACAGCAGATCTTTATCCTAAATTCAGGCTCTTGGGTACCATCGGACTTGAATCAATTTCCTCCGGGGATCTTTTAACAACTGCCAGCCGAGCATGGAGTTTAGGCCCTGGTATCTCATGGAATATTTTTCATGCCGGAGCTCTTCGTCAGAAAATCAAACTCCAATCGATTCGACAGGAACAGTCGTTGATTCAATATGAAAAAACAGTATTAAAAGCCCTGGAAGAAGTGGAAAATATTCTGACTGCCTATGCAAAGGAACAACAACGGAAAGAATTATTAAAAGCCGCCACCAATGCAGCTAATTTGGCATATGAACTTTCCATGGATCTATATAAAGCAGGCCTGGTAGATTTTAATAATGTGCTCACCACCCAGTATGCCATGCAATCTCTCCAGGATAAGCTTGCCCTTTCAAAAGGAGCCATAACCTTAAACTTTATAAGTCTTTATAAAGCTCTCGGTGGTGGATGGATGTAAAATAAAAGGTAATTATTCAGGCGTTAGTGGTGTCCGGTTAGAACTTTGCGTGAGGGCAGTTTAGTTGTTTTTGCACATATTTAATAATTTTTGTAATATTTGTTTGTAAATTTAAAAAAATTAATTATTACCCATATTATCAATCCAAAAGCCAAGGAGGAAAAATGGCAATTACCAAAGGACCTTTAAGCGGTATTCGCATAATTGATTTAACTCAGGCCCTTGCAGGGCCAATGGGGACAATGTTGTTGGGTGACCTTGGAGCGGAAATTATCAAAATCGAATCCCCAGGCGGAGACATGCTTAGATTGGGAGAAACAAAGGTTTCCCCAGAATCCTATTATTTTACATCTGTTTCTCGAAATAAACAGAGTGTGGTATTAAATCTTCAGACCGAATCCGGGCTGGAAGCTTTTTACGATCTTGTTAAAATATCTGATGTTGTTGTATCGAATTACCGTGCCGGAGTGATGAAAAGACAAAAAACAGATTTTGAAACCCTGAAAAAAATAAATCCAGCTATTATTCGATGTAATCTTTCAGGATATGGTGAGACAGGGCCCTATGCAAATTATCCGTCCTATGATATTATTGCCTGTGGTCAAAGCGGAATACTTAGCCTTTCCGGAGAGCCGGGCAGAGCGCCTGTTATACCAGGGGGAGTTCCCCTGGCCGATATATCCGGGGGATTTTTAAGTGCTTTTATGGTACTTGCAGCTTTATTAAACCGCGAAAAAACCGGAAAAGGGGTTAAGCTGGACCCCAGCTTATTAGATTCTCTCCTCCTTTTTCAACAGGTTTTTATCCAAAGTTTTCTACTCACAGGTGAAGAGCCGGGGCTTCAGGGAAACCGTCACAAAATCGCATATCCCTACGGAATATATGCTACAAAGGATAGTTTTATGACCATAGGCCCCGCTGATACTTCTTTGATAATTGAACTTGCAGGGCTTGACTGGATGATATCCGATGAAAAGTTCAAGGATCCCGAAACAAGATTAAAAAACAGAAAAGAATTTGAAGATTATTTTGAAAAGGCTTTACTTACAAAAACAACTGACCAATGGGTTGAGTTAATGCGTGATAAAAATGATATAGCATGTGGTCATGTTAAAAATTATAGAGATTTAACTGAAGATCCGCAAATAAGACATAATAATATGATCTGCGAAATGAGCGTTAACGGGGAAAAATATAATACGTTAAAATCCATCTTCAGAATTCCTGAAGAGATCAAAGGCACACCTGAAGCTCCCCCTAATTTGGGCGAACATACCATAAAAATATTAAAAGAACGCTTAGCTTATTCCAGTGATAAAATAGATAAAATATTAGCTGACAATCAAAAACCCCTGGCAAAATTAGAATCACCCATTGCAAGCCCATATAAAAGTTTGTAATAATTCTGTTTTTTATTTGCCCATGGCAATTATATTTTGTTCACACATGGACTTTCAGTAAATTATTTTATAATATACAGTCTTAAAAGAATTTACTGAAAGTTTAGGAACGGAGATGAAATAAGTTGAGCAGAAATAGCGCAGGATTTTGGCCAATATACAAGGCGAATTAAAGATTGCATACTTATAGTTTTCGGCCTTTGATACAACGAAGTAGATGGGTCAAAAGACAAGCTATTTCGTTCCTTATAATAATGACAGGAATCTGCTAATTTCTTTAATCTCATTGGGCATAAGATTTCGCCACTTAACAGAGTAAAAGACTTCATTACCAATCTTTGAGCCCGGTACAAAATTTGCCGCTTTCATTGTGTCAGGCTCCCCCACACGATATGCTATCCATAAAATTTTATCCTTGTCCAAGTCAAAGTTTTTACATATTCTTTTTACAAAGTCCTGGTACCTCCCTGCGGTTAAATATCCTTTTTTTGTTTCTGCTGCAAAAACTATTACAGGTTTCAACATATACAGATCAGGATTTTTATCTGACAAATCGATGATTGTTAGACGACAGGAATCGGGCCACCAGTTCACAGGTCTGGCAAAGCTGTGCTTTTTCTTTATACCGTTCCATTCATATATTCCGTTAAATTTTATCATATAGATTGTCACATAAATAATTTCACAGGGTTATCTTATAATACGCCTTCCTCTCTTTGTCCCTGAGGCAAATTTTAAAACCGGGTAATTATCTGACCACCTGTGAGGTATAATAAAATTTAAAAACCTCTGAAATTTGCTCCGCTCAAAGAGCCAGAGTTTCTCTAATTTTATTATAGCTCATAGATGGCTGGAATTAAAGACGGCCCTATTTTTCTTTAAAGCCCCTTAAAGTTTTCTATATCGTTTGGTAAGCTCCTCACTATGGGCAGAAGCTTCCCTGTCAAGCTCTTTCACCTGTTCGTCGGAATAGGAGAGTATATCTTTTAATATCTCCTGGGAATGTTGTCCCAGCGTGGGTGAAGGCTCATGATCACCCTGTATCTTGTCCCCCATGCAAATGGGATTCCCTATGGCCCGTACAGGCCCGCATACAGGATGCTCCATATTGACAACGATTTTATTATGTATTACCTGGGAATCTTTTATAACTTTATCCAACGTGTTCACCGGAGCAACCGCAAGATCCTCTTTTTCCATAAGTTTCAGCCAGTGGGCGGTATCTTCTTTACGCAGCGCCTTCTCTATGATTCCCTCGATCTCATTTCTGTTTTTAATCCTTTTTTCTGATGTGTTAAACCTGGGGTCATCAACAAGGGATTCCATACCTATAATTTTTGTTATATAAGGCCAGACCGCACCAAGCATAATATAACCATCTTTTGTTTGAAATGATCCTGCAAAGGGTAGTATGGGATGTCGATATCCCTGGGGTCCTGGCGCCTTACCGGAAAGGAAGTAATTCTGGAAATGATTCGACATCAAGAACATCGTTGAGTTAAGTAGGTTAATTTTTATTTCACAGCCCTCATCTTTTTTTTCACGGTCATACAGAGCTGTTATAATGCCGGTTGCCGCAAACATTCCGGCTGAAATATCTGCCACAGGAATACCGGGTCTCATGGGAGGACCGCCGCTCTCTCCGCAAAGACTTATTGCACCGGCCAGCCCCTGGGCAACATCATCCATGGATATCCGGTCTTTATAGGGTCCGGTGGGGCCAAAGCCTGTAATGGAACAGTATATTATTTTGGGATTTGTTTTTTTAATATTTTCATAATCAATACCGAGTTTTTCCATTGTCCCGGCCCTGAAATTATTTAATATAACATCAGATATCCGTGCCAGGTCGAAGAGGGCCTTTTTTCCAGAACCGGTGGCAAGATCAAGGGTGATACTTTTTTTATTTCTGTTTAAAGCCAGGGTATAATAACCTTCACCTTTGATTTTGGGGGGAAGGGCTCTTATTAAATCACCTCTGCCTGGAGATTCAATCTTAATTATTTCTGCTCCCATATCTCCGAGCATTTGTGTTCCAAAGGGTCCGGCGTGAGCCTGGGAGAGATCTAATACACGGATACCGCTAAGTGGTCCTTTTATTGCCATTTTTGCTCCTCCTTGTATAACAAATCTGATTAGTATAATTATAGAGCGTCATTACAACCCGCACATAAAAGATAAATATTATAAATAGCAATCTTGAACTGTAGATTATATTAAGTCCCTAAGGATCGGAGATTAAATAAATTGGACAAAGATTATGAAAAATTTTGGTTCATCTGCAAGGCGCATTAAAGGTTGAATACTCGAAATATTCGGCCTTTAATGCAACACAGCAGATGGGCCAAAAGACAAATAATATTGTTCAAGTTATTTAATTTGCGATCCTAATAACTCAATTACCCTTTTCATATCCCCGGGTAAAGGAGCTTTAAAAAAAGATACTTTATTTGATACAGGGTGGCTAAAACTCAATTTCCAGGCATGGAGCATCTGTCTTTTTATAGAGATGATTCCAGCTGCCGTATTTTGATCATGAATAAAATTTTTGTACGCTTTTGCACTGCAGTAAACAGGGTCCCCAATAACAGGGTGACCAATTGCGGCACAATGGACTCTTATCTGATGGGTCCTCCCTGTATCCAGGGTGACCTCGAGCAGTGCTGCTCCCTGGTACTGCTTTAATACTCTCCAGAATGTTCTTGCATAACGGCCATTCCTGCTTTTTACAGACATTTTCTTTCTATCAACAGGATGGCGACCCAGGGGAAGTTCAATAACCCCCTTTGACGATTTAAGGTTACCATAGACAAGGGCAAGATATTTTTTTTTTACTTTTCGGTCTTTAAATTGATTTGCAAGGTTATTATGGGAAGCATTGTTCTTGGCAACAACTAATACCCCCGATGTATTTTTATCGAGGCGGTGAACTATTCCAGGTCTTATATTATCCTTATTACAGACCAGCTCAGGGTAATAATAAAGGAGTCCGTTTACCAGAGTTCCTGAATAATTACCAGGCGCAGGGTGAACAACCAGGCCGGCAGGTTTATTTAAGACCAGAATTTCATTATCTTCATATAAAGAATCGATGGATATTGGCTCCGGATCAAAAACCAGGCGCACAGGGGGGGGGATAGCACCAGATATAAGATCTCCAGCAGCCACTTTATAACAAGGTTTTTTAACTATTCCATCAACCAGGACGTGACCATTACGCACTATCTTTGCGAGAAATGTACGAGAATTTTTATTATAAGCAGAAATCAGAGCATCCAGACGCATACCGGAATCAGCAGCGCAGACTCGGATGGTAAAAGATTCAATTTCGCCCATATTCAAATCTCGTTAATTTGTAGCTATAGATCGTCAGAGAATAACCCTTTTTAAAATTCGGCACAAGGTCGGAGAAAGGCGTATTGTAATAATACGCAGGCGACCGATAAGGGCGTGAAATTATTTATGTGACGATCTATATAAGGTTTAACCGCTGAAAAAGGATTCTATCTTGGATAAAATAACTTCCTGACCTTTACCGCTTGCTGTGGAAAGTTCGCTAACCAGGAGAATCTGGGCTGTATCGTAGAGTTTTCTTTCACCAAAAGAAAGGTCTTTGGCATTTTTGAGTATGGAAAGATCTCTGTATACTTCAGCTACATCATATATGGAACCGGTTCTTATTTTATCCATATATTCCTTATGTCTCCTGTTCCAGGCCTGTTTGTCGATAATCATCTCACAGTCTTTACTTATTACATCATATACATCTGCAATATTATCTTTGTTTATCACATCTCTTAAGCCCACCTGTTCCACATTCCAGACAGGGATCATTATAACCATACTGTTTTCAAAAATTTTCATAACATAAAAATCATGTTCATTCCCACCAACAACTTTTTTTTCTATGGCCTCAATTTTACCAACTCCATGGGCAGGATATACAGCAAGATCTCCTACCTTAAATTCACGTGCTTGCACTGTGCTTTTCTGAGAGTCTTCTTTAGTCATTTTTTCGTCCATTATGAATTCCTTAGAAAAAATATTAATTGATGCAAAGTAAAGTGATTAATGAACAGCAATTTTACCACATAATATAAATACAATCAATACAAAAAAAAAAGGATTGACGCATAACGCGCCAATCCTTTAAATCGTTTAACTATGTTTTATTTATATATTGCTATATAAAAGGAACAAGTAAAAGAGCTACAACATTCAAAATTTTGATCATGGGATTAATAGCCGGACCAGCAGTATCTTTGTAAGGATCGCCTACAGTATCACCTGTAACCGCAGCCTTATGGGCATCACTACCCTTTCCGCCAAGATTGCCGTCTTCTATATATTTCTTTGCATTATCCCATGCAGCGCCACCAGTTGTCATTGAAATACCAACAAACAGACCTGTAACAATACTTCCAATAAGAACACCGCCAAGAGCAACAGGGCCTAATGTAAAACCTACAATTATAGGTACTGCAACAGGAAGCATAGCCGGAATCATCATTTCTGAAAGAGCAAATTTTGTTACAATATCAACGCATGCTGCATAATCAGGTTTTGCGGTTCCTTCCATAATTCCGGGAATTTCAGCAAACTGACGCCTTACTTCATTAACCACAGCATGTCCTGCTTTACCAACCGCTTTCATTGCCATGGAACCGAAAAGATAGGGGAGAAGACCACCAATAAAAAGGCCTATGAGAACCTTTACATCGGATAGATCAAACTCAAGGGATGTACCAAGATGTTTGAATTCCTGGGTGTATGCGGAGAAAAGAACCAGTGCTGCTAAAGCAGCAGAACCAATAGCATAACCTTTTGTAACAGCCTTGGTAGTATTTCCAACAGCATCCAGAGGATCTGTTACTGCACGAACTGATTCATCCATTCCTGCCATTTCAGCAATACCGCCGGCATTATCTGTTATCGGGCCATAGGCATCAATGGCAATTACCATACCTGTCATTGAAAGCATGGATACAGCAGCAATTGCGATTCCATAAAGACCGGCAAAATAATTTGCAGCTAAAATCGCAGCACAAATTGTAAGTACAGGAGCAGCAGTAGACTGCATACTTACAGCAAGCCCTGCTATCATGTTTGTTCCATGACCTGTTGTGGAAGCCTCGGCAATACCCTTAACAGGACCATAGGTTCCTGTGTAGTATTCTGTAATAACAACAAGAATTACTGTCAGCACAAGTCCCACGAGGGCAGAATAATAAATATTTAAAACAGAAAACTCAGCCATTTCCCCAAGCATCATCTTGGTTGCAGGATAAAATGCAATTCCAGCCAGAATAGCTGCACCAAACATACCCTTATAAAGAGCACCCATGATGTAGGTAGAATCTTCCTTAAGCCTTACAAAGAATACGGAAACTCCTGATGCTATTATTGAAATAGCTCCGAGAACCAAAGGAAAGAGTACTGCAGCCTGACTTTTGGGAAAAAGAAGGTGGGCCAGTACCATAGCCGCAACAGTTGTTACAGCATAAGTTTCAAAAAGATCAGCAGCCATACCGGCACAGTCACCAACATTGTCACCAACATTATCTGCGATGGTTGCAGGATTTCTCGGATCATCCTCAGGGATTCCAGCTTCAATTTTTCCCACAAGGTCGGCTCCAACATCAGCACCCTTGGTGAAAATTCCGCCGCCAAGACGTGCAAAAATCGAAATAAGACTTCCGCCAAAACCAAGAGAAATCAATGCAACTGAAATCGAGCTGCTTTCAACGCCCTGCTGAATCAGGAGTGTATAAAGACCGGCGCAGGATGTTAAAGCAAGCCCGGCAACTATCATACCTGTTACAGAACCACCCTTAAAAGCAAGCTTAAGGCCAGCATTAAGTCCATTTTTACAGGCCTCTGCTGTTCTGACATTTGCTATAACTGAAACGCGCATTCCAATATAACCTGCAAAGTAAGACGCAACAGCACCAATTAAGAATCCCAAAGTTGCCCATGAGCCATAACCAGGGGCAAAAAAGAGAATTAGAGCAACAACCACACCAACTGCCGCCATGCTTTTCATCTGACGATTAAGATAGGCAATAGCCCCTGCTTTAATGGCATCAGCTATTTCAGTCATTTTTTCATCACCCGCGGGTGCAGACTTAACAGAACCGGCAAGAATTAATGCAAACACAACACCGGCAACACCTGCTAAAGTACAAACTAATGGAATATTTCCCATTATAGGTTCCATAAATTACCTCCATTTACTAGTCTGTCGCCCGTCCATATTCGGCTATTTAACACAGCACCCGGATTGTTTTAAATTTAAATTACTGAAATACTTTTGTTCATAAATTAAATTTTTTATTCTCGGTTCCATGGCAAACTAACCTTTTATCATGTAGAGCGACCAAATTAAAAATCATTTCTTCCGTTAAAACTGTTCATCGCAGCATCAATCCCGGCAGAGAGAATTGAGAGGATAACCTTTTCTGATCCGGCAACGGCTTTTTTCACAATGGGTTTTTCCTGTGAGGAAAATTTTCCCAAAACATAGCTTGCAGCATCATAATGAGGTTTAGCACGTCCAATTCCAAAGCGGAGCCGACAAAATTCTTTGCTTCCAAATGAACCAATTAATGACCTCAACCCTTTATGTCCTCCATCCCCTCCTTTTTTTTTAATTTTAAGTTTTCCAATATCTATATCCATATCGTCATGGACGATCAAAATATGCTTTGTCTCTATTTTAAAATATTTCGCAAGGCTGAAAACAGGATAACCACTTCGATTCATAAAAGCCATGGGCTTTACAAGAATAATTTTTTTCCCGGCAAGAACCCCTGTTCCGTATTTTGCATTAAATTTGGTTCTGCTTATCCCTATGGAACAAGAAGATGCAATATGGTCAATGACCATAAAGCCTGCGTTATGCCGGGTAGATGAATAAACATCTCCAGGATTTCCCAACCCGGCAATAAGATGGATCGTTTGTTCAGCCATGAATCATTTTTTTACAGATTTTTTGTCGCAGAAAAAAAAGGCCTGAGAATAAAGAGGAAAATTATTCTTCTTCTGCCTCGGCACCAGCATCTCCCCCTTCACCTTCTTCACCTTCTTCACCTTCTTCTTCTTCCTCAACTTCTTCCACTTCAACCTTTGGGGCGACTATTGTAAGAATGGTGAAGTTGACATCAGCAGGAATTTCAACATTCCCTTCAATCTCGATATCTTCAACATGAACAGAATCACCAATATCAAAATCAGTGACATCAATCTCAACGGAATTTGGAATTTCTCCAGGGAAACATAATACTTCAAGCTCGCGCCGTACGATCTGCAGAAGCCCGCCTGCCTCAACCCCTTTTGAGTGACCCTTTACCAGGACTGGGATATTGACTTTTATTTTCCTGTCCATTGAAATTTCATAAAAATCTAAATGTCTCAGATTCTCAGAAACAGGATCTCTTAGTATTTCCTTGATCATAGTGGAGATTGTGGAAGACTGGTACCCATCAATTTTCAGATTGATAAGAATCTGCTTGATTCTTCCTCCCCTTAAAATCTGTTCCAGTTCAGCCACATTAACAGAAAGTAAAACCGGATCTGTACCCGGCCCATAAAGAATTGCAGGAATCTTACCCTCCTGCCTTAACACACGGGCTGGGCCTTTCCCCGTTTTTTTTCTAATATTGGCTTTAAGCTCAATTAAGTCCAAAAATAACTCCTCCTATTTCCCCTATACAGCTTTTAATAAAAAAATTGACAAAGGCCCCGTGGCAGTGTTCATTATTTTCCGGTGGCTGATCAAGGTCTTGAATTTTCATATCAGATTAACCCTGATTTTATAAAAATTATACAATCCAAAAGTTTACACAAAAAGTGATGTAACAGAATCACCGTTGTAGCAACGGATTATGGCTTCTCCCACCAGAGCAGATATGGTCAGAACCTTTATTTTATCACAGGTTTTAGCTTCAGCGTTCAAGGGTATGGTGTCTGAAACAATAAGGCTTTTTAAGTCTGAATCCTGAACCCTTTTAATTGAAGGACCCGATAAAACCGGATGGGAGCAGAATGCATGGGCTTCTTTAGCCCCTTTGTTAATTAAAGCGGTTGCAGCCTCGGTTAATGTCCCTGCTGTATCCACCATATCATCAAAAATGATTGCGACCTTCCCTTTTACATCACCCACCACCGCCATGGCCCTTGCTTCATTGGGAGCATTTCTCCGCTTATCAATAATAGCAAGGTCTGCACGCAAACGTTTAGCAAAAGCTCTGGCTCTTTCAGCCCCCCCTGCATCCGGAGATACCACCACAATGTCTTTCGGAAAATTCTTTTTTATATAATCAATGGCAACCGGAGTTGCAAAGAGATTATCAACAGGAATATCAAAAAATCCCTGTATCTGCCCTGCATGCAAATCCATTGTTATTACTCTATCTGCACCGGAAACCGTCAATAAATCGGCAACTACCTTGGCACTTATGGGGACACGGGGGGCGACTTTTTTATCCTGCCTTGCATAACCATAATAAGGAATAACTGCATTTATTCTGCGCACCGATGACCTTTTGAAAGCATCAATCATCAGAAGAAGTTCAACAAGGTTATCATTAACAGGAGAACAGGTCGACTGAATTATAAAAACATCTTTTGCCCTGACATTTTCATTAATCTCAATCTGGATTTCACCATCGCTAAATGTTTTAACTTTTGCTTTACCAAGGGGCAAATTAAGGTAATCACAAATTTTTTTAGCTAAAGAAAGATTTGAGTTACCCGAAAATATTACAATCTCGTTCATTACTTACCGTTGTGAAATATATAGTACTTATATTAGTGAAAACCGGTGGAAAACTCACCAGAGTTGTTTTGTTAACAAACTTTATTATTTGGCTGGGGCGGGAGGATTCGAACCTCCGAATGCAGGAACCAAAATCCTGTGTCTTGCCGCTTGACGACGCCCCAGAATATAATGTGAGTAATATATAATACGAAATATGATCCAAACAAAAATATTAAAATAATATTTCAAAGCTTGACAAAATTTATAAATTAAACCAAAAGTTTCGCAGCATATATCCGCCAGCCCGAACATTTCAAAAGATTATACTCTGCTTTTTTTACAGCTTCAAAGTCAGGAAAAAGTCCAAAAACAGCACTCCCACTCCCAGTCATAAGAACATTTATTGCCCTATTAGCTATAAGAGCATTTTTCATCCGGCCGATCTCAGGATACTTTAATGCTGCCACACCCTCTAAATCATTAACCAGCTCAACACGGGGATCAAAAGGTGATTTTATAGTATGAGAATTTAAGCTACCACTTTTAACTTTTTTTTTAGAAGTTGTCAATCCCAAATCAAAATCTTTATAGATCATCGAAGTTGAAATGCTAAACCCAGGATAAATTATCAGGGCATAAAGCTGGCCTATGCCCTGATAAGCAACAAGCTTTTCACCTGTTCCGGCTACAATAGCCGGTCTTTGAAAAATAAAAAAAGGTACATCAGAGCCAAGGGACGCGCCCATGGAAATAAGTTCATCCATGCCAAAAGGATAGCCATAATATCGGTTTAGAAACAGAAGTACAGACGCAGCATTACTGCTCCCCCCCCCAAGTCCTGCACCCACCGGGATCTTTTTTTCCAGTATTATTTCCAATCCCCGGGCCTGTCCGAACCTGTCCATAAAAAGTTCAGCCGCCAAAAAAGCCAGATTAGTTTCGTCTTCCGGAACAAGGGGGTGGTTACAAAAAACCCTTAATCTTTCAGCACCAAATGAGAAAAAAAGAATATCATACAATCCTACTGAACACATCAAGGAGATAAGGGTATGATATCCATCCTCCCTTTTTCCGGTTATATGTAAAAAAAGATTGATTTTTGCCGGGGAAAAAAAAGTATGGTTTTTATTTTTTATAAAAGTGGTTTCATGCAAAACATTACCCAGCCTGTTTCACGTAACCCAACCTCAAATTATAAAGAATGTCTTCTAACATTTTATCTTCTTCCCGCGTTAAATTCCCTTTTGTTTTCCCATGGAGCATGGCAAGAATATTAATAGTTTGATCTGCCATTTCAAGATTCTTGTTTTTTTTTCTGGCAACAGGGTCCTCAATCAATCCCAGGCTTGTCAGGGCAGATGCATTTAAAGAAAGGACAAACGTAGAAAAATCAACTGCAGGAAATCCGCTCCCTGTTTCAGCCTTCTTTCCATTACTTTTCAGAACAAAACCCTTTTCTTCAGATTTCATAGTTCACCTGGCAAAATATATGTATAGACGTTCAGATAATATAGTTACATTACTTCTTCCACTCTCTTCTTCTTATAATTCAAGTACTGTTACATTCTTTATTAACGGCATTCCCCTCAACTGCTTCTGCACTGCCTCGGGTATTGTTACATCAGTTCTGAGAAAAATAATATTACGTTCTCCATCTTCCGCCTGACCCACATGCATTCTTCCTATATTTATGCCGTGCTCCCCAAGTATTGAACCAATACATCCAATGGCCCCAGGTTTATCAACATTATGTATTATTACAAGATGCCCATGGGGAATCAATTCCAGTCTGAATTTATTGATTTTTACTATTCTGGGATTCTTTTTACCATAAATTGTTCCGGCAACATCGCTATCCATCTCAACGGTAACAACCTTAACGTTGATCAGGTTTATATAATCTTCAGTTTCCGGAGTCGAAGTTTCTATAACCTTTACACCCCTCTCCATAGCAATGAAATTTGCATTAACAAAATTCACATCATCTGATACAGCAGGGGTCAAAAGGCCTTTTAAAACAGCTGTTGTAACAGGGGACATATCCAGTCCCTGAAAATCCCCAGTATATTCAATAATAACTTCCTTTACCGGGCCTGAAATAAGCTGTGCCTGAAGAGCTCCGATTTTATCGGCAAGGGATAAAAATGGACCGAGCCTGTCTAAAAGTTCACCTGTTACAGATGGCGCATTAACTGCGTTCTCAATGGTTTCGGTTTTAAGAAAATTAATAATCTGACCGGCAACTGCAACAGCCACATTAGTCTGTGCCTCTTTTGTGGAAGCCCCAAGATGTGGTGTACAGATAAATTTGTCATATTTCATAAGGGGTGAATCACCAGGAGGCTCGGTTTCAAAAACATCCAATGCTGCTCCGGAAACTTTTCCTGATTCTAAAGCATCGCAAAGAGCGGTTTCATTAACAATACCACCCCGGGCGCAATTTACCAGCATAACACCATCTTTCATCTTATCAAAGGCATCTTTATTAATAAGATTCAGCGTATCTTTTGTTTTTGGAACATGTATTGTTATGTAGTCAGCCTGGGAATATAAATTCTCAAGGGTTACATATTTAAAGCCTTCCTTTTCAATACGTTCAGGAGTAACAAAGGGATCATAAATAACAACATTCATCTTAAGTCCCTTTGCTCTGTCTGCCACTATGGACCCTATCTTACCGAAGCCTACAATCCCTAGCGTTTTATTAAAGACTTCCCTTCCCTGGAGCTTCTTTTTATCCCATTTTCCCGCCTTTAAAGAGGCTGTCCCAGCGGGGATATTACGGGTTAAGGAAAATATCATAGCCAGGGCATGTTCCGCTGTGGTTATTACATTTCCGCCGGGTGTATTCATGACAACTACGCCATGTTTTGTTGCGGCGGGTATATCAACATTATCAAGGCCTATTCCGGCGCGGCCCACAACCTTTAAATTAACAGCCGCCTCTAAAAGCTCCTCCGTAACTTTTGTGGCACTTCTGATTACCAGAGCATCATAGTCCCCTATTATCGATTTTAATTCATCCGCCGGTAAACCAGTTTTAACATCAACCTCGATCCCCTCTTCATCTTCAAACATATCTATTCCGATTTGACCGAGATTGTCACTTACAAGAACCTTCATTTGTTATTCCTTAATTTTTTCTTTTCTCATTTGAATATATGCATCACGAACTGCTTTATAGGGATCAAGGGCTGCACCTTTTAAAGATTCATAGTCTCCAATCCTAAAGGAGACATCATTAACTTTGTCGAGCCCTGACAGTCCATATACAAGCTCCTGGCATTCTATATATGCAAGAGGGGTTAAAAACCAGTTGCCAGCCAGCCCCACAGAATCACGAAGTGTGGAGGGACCCAAAAACGGCCAGACAACATAAAACCCATTGCCGATCTTATAAAACCCGAGGGTCTGCCCAAAATCCTCCACAGAAGGATTCCCCCAGGAATATTTGGCTGCAGGATTGCAAAACCCAAGTACTCCAACTGTACTATTTATAAAAAAACTCAGCAGTTCCCCCCCTGATTTTTGCACCTTCCCCTGCAAGGTTGCATTTACAAACCGGGCAGGCATAAAAATATTTCTGAAAAAATTTTTAATACCTACCCTCACAAGGTGAGGGGTTACAGCAGAATAACCCTTTGCAAGGGGTTTTAACCCCCAGAAATAGAGTTTGTCATTAAAAACAAACATTGCCACATTCCAGTAATAAAAAGGATCTGCAACAGCTTCATCTTCGAACTCGTCATTAAAAAATTCAACATCATCTTCAAAAAAATCGTCATCATACTCTTCTATGGAGTCTTTATCCGAAGTAGTCTCTTTTTTCTCAGCAGAAGCAGCCTTTTCGGATAATTGGCAGGAAAGAAAAGGAAGCGGCGATGCATGGATTTTACCCATGTTTTCCAAGGGGAAAAAACTGAAAAAAAAACCGAGAAAAAAAATCACCCCGAACTTATTTTTCAATCTGATATTCTCCCTTTGGGATTCTCTATATCTTGCTTCTCAACCTTTTTTTTCATTTTTTTTATTAATTGATCCGGAGTCTCACTAAAAAGCAGGTCACCAAACTGTTTTCTGTAATTTTTAACAAGGCTGACACCTTCCACGTTAACGTCATAAATCTTCCACCCACCTTTTGTTTTTCGCATACTGTAGTTCAATGGAATATCGCCTGCTTCACGGAGAACCTTGGTATGCACCCTTGCTTTTTTTTCCGAGACCATATCCTGATCAAGATATACTATTTTATCTTTACTCCCTGATTCTATCTTTTCAAGATAAATTTTCCGTAAAAGTTTTCCAAAATAATCTGTTAATTCACTGAGCTGTTTTTTTGAAAATGTTTTTCTGTATTTACCCAGGGCAAGTTTGGTCATCAGGGTAAAGTCAAAAGCTCCTTCTATGGTTTTCCATAATTTTTCCTGTTTGAGCTTATTTAAATCAGGAGTTTCATATGCAGAATCATTTAATGTTTCGAAAATTTCATCTATTGTTTTACAAAGCACATCCTTGGGCTGTAGAGCAAAAACATCAAAAGGAGAAAAAAATAGAAAGAAAAAAATAAAAAAACTGAAAGCTCTTTTTGGTTCCATGCGATTCCTCCCACATGTTTATTGAAATTTATTTCCAAGGTATAGACCATCACATAAATAATTCAGCAATAGCTCCGTTATAGCATCTGGCCGTATGAAATTAATTATCTGAATATCTGTAGATTAAACCCCGCCAAAAGCAAATTTACTGATCAACGCTTCAATGTCTAAAACCGATTCTGTCTCTTCAATAACATCTCCATTTTCAAGGAGCATATCAGAACCGCCAGGGGAAAACATTATGTATTTATCACCTATTAATCCAGATGTTTTCACCGATGCAATAACATCGTCAGTTAAAATAATATTTTTTTTTATTTTAAACCTGACCAGAGCCACCTGTTTTTCCCGGTCAAGGGATATCTCATCAACCGCCCCAACGGGAACTCCGGCTATTTCAACCCTGGCTCCTTTTTTTAATCCTGAAACAGATTGAAAATGAGCACTTAAATAATAATTATCACTCCCGAACAAGTCTATTTTGCCAAGCTTTACTGTTAAATAGCCCACGCACAATATCCCTATTAAAATGAAGATACCGACTATAGTTTCAAGTCTTCCCGTTTTCATGATTCCTCCGTCCCATGGATGTCGATTCCCTTGATAAAATTTTGCACAACAGCATTTGAGGCAGTTTGTATCTCCTCGGGCGTCCCTTCAATGATAACTCTTCCCCGATCCAGCATGGCCACCCGCTGGGATATAAAAAAAATATCAGGAATCTCATGGCTGACAACCACACCTGTGAATCTGAATTTTTTTTGATAATTGGATATCATATCATGAACAGCATTTTTTCTAATGGGGTCAAGCCCTGTTGTAGGTTCATCAAAGAGAACAATTTCAGGATTAATAACCAGCGCCCTGGCCATGGCCACCCTTTTTTTCATACCGCCGGAAAGCTGGGAAGGATATTTTTCATCAATATTATGCAAATCGAGCTGACCCAGCATATTATGTACGGACGTTTCAATCTCATCCGGCTTAAGGGAAGTGGTCTCTGTTAAAGGGAGTGCGATATTTTCAAAAACAGTCATAAAATCAAATAGAGCTGAGCCTTGAAACATGTAGCTTATTTTTTTTTTAAATTCTTTTTTCTCTGATCTGGACATCTCTGCAAGGGAGCTTCCATTAAACAAAATACGGCCTGAATCAGGGTCCAGAAGGCCAATTATCAATTTTAGCAGAACACTCTTTCCAACACCGCTCTTCCCCATAATGGTAGTAACTTCACCCTTATAGATACTCAAATTAACATTACGCAAAACAGTGTTGTTACCAAATTTTTTATTCACGCCCAGGAGCTGTATAAGTGGTTGGTTCATATCTATTTTTTATAACAAAAATGATGTTAAAATATAATCAGTAACAAAAACAAGAATACAGGAAACAACCACAGCTGATGTGGTGGAAATACTCACCCCTTTTGCGCCGTACTCTTTTCTTTTGTGAGTATTAAACCCATAATAGCAACAAATTGTAACCACAACAACAGCAAAGACAATCGATTTTACAAATCCCCCTGTAACATCTGCCATGATAACACTTGCCTCAACCTTTGCAAAATATATTCCGGTATTTGCGCCAAGGAGAAGAGAGCCTGTTATATATCCACCAAAGATTCCTATTAAATCGAACAATGAGGTTAAGATGGGAAAGCTGATTATAGAAGCGGCAAGCCTTGGGCTGACTAAAAAAGATATGGGATTAATGTCCATTGTATAAAGGGCATCAACCTGTTCAGAGATCCGCATTATCCCTATTTCTGCAGCCATGGCCGACCCTGCCCGGCCTATAACCATGATAGCGGTAAACACAGGTCCCATCTCCCTGATTAAAGAGAGGGCAACCAGAGAACCCAGGGCACCTTCAGAACCAAATCTCACCAGGGTATAATACCCCTGCAGGCCAAGCACCATACCTGTAAAGGCGCCTGTAAGGCAGATAACAAAAACAGACTTCATCCCTATGAAATAGATCTGTTCCAGTATCTTTTTTATTTGCATGGAAGGTATAAATATATAAAAAAAAGCTTTTATAAAAAAAAGCCCCAGTTTACCCAGCCCCCGCACAGAATCGATGGTAAATTTTCCGAGATTCGATACAAAAGATTTAAATACTGTAGCAGTAATCGCAGTCATAAGAATCCGAATATAAATAAAATATATTTAAAGCAGATACTATAATTTCTGTCTTCTAAATGGTAAAGCCCATCTATATATACAGATGGGCTCTTTTTCTTAAAAATATTATTTTTTACAGTCCTGCAATGGCTACACTAATAAGGTTCATGGCCGGGAATCCGCCCATATTATGAGTCAAGCCAAGGGTGGGGTTATCAAGCTGTCTTTCACCACACCTGCCAAGGAGCTGATTATACATTTCATACATCATTCTAAGACCTGAAGCTCCAATGGGGTGGCCAAAGCATTTCAGCCCGCCGTCGGGCTGGCACGGTATTTTACCATCCATTTCATAGAAGCCGTCCCTTATATCATCACCGGCTTTTCCAGGGGCTGATATACCAAGATCTTCATAAGCAGCAAGCTCGGTAATGGAGAAACAGTCATGAACTTCCATCATGCTCAGTTCTTCCCTGGGATTTTTTATTCCTGCTTCCTCGTAGGCCTTTACAGAACATTTCTGAGCTGAAAGGACACTGGCACCATCCCAGTTTTTATACATCAGTTCTTCACCTGAGCTTAAAGATATCTGCATTGATTTAAGCTTAACAGGATCTTTTTTACCCAAATCTTTTGCCATATCCGCTCTGCAGACTATAGCACAAGCCGCACCGTCACTTACGCCACAGCAGTCAAATAATCCCAAAGGATAGGCTATCATGGGTGCCTTCATAATCTGTTCAACACTTGCTTCTTTTCTAAGATGGGCTTTGGGGTTATTCACACCATTTTTATGACTCTTGGCAGATATCATTGCCAGAAGCTTTTTTCCATCTTTAGGATCTATTCCCCATTTATTAAAATATGCCGTGGCCATCATGGCAAATCCGCCAGGCGCAGTAATGTTGGGCATTAGAAATCTGTTTTTTGTACCCATCATGGATCCCATGTCAGGCAAACCGCCATATCCTGTATCTTTAAGCTTTTCAACACCCATTGCCAGACAAATATCATAAGCACCCGAGGCAACTGCATATACAGCACCCCTTAAAGCTTCTGAGCCTGTGGCACAAAAATTCTCAACTCTGGTTACCGGAATGAAAGGAAGTTTTAAAGCCAGGCTTAACGGCAATGCAGAAAGCCCTACATTGCATACGCCCATGCATGAGCCTAACCATGCGGCCTGGATATCTTTCTTTTCAACACCGGAATCACTTATGGCCTCATTAAAAGCTTCGACCATTAATTGCTCCGAACTTTTTTCCCAATGTTCACCGAAATGAGTACAACCCATTCCTATAATTGCAACTTTATCTTTAATTCCTTCTGCCATTGATACCTCCTAAAACAAACAGATAAAACTTTCAATCCATTGTTAGTTTACGGGAATTGCTTTCCAGTAGTAACCGTGTATACCAAACTTTTCATCCACAAATTTTCTTCTAAACGACATTTCCATTGTCATTCCCACACTCATTTCTTCAAGATCGGCATCAGTTACATCAAACCAGAATCTTCCGCCCCCTTCAAAATCGAGAGTTCCATATATCTGTGGAGGATTAGGGGTAAATGCCAAACTATCCCCTGTAAACATAAGGACTTTACCTTTTTTATCCGCAAAGCGATACTCTTCCATCTGCCCCTGAGCTCCGCAATCCGGATTAACACAAATCTCCTGTACAGGAAACTGGGGCGTTCCGCAGTTATTACATTTACAGCCACAGAGTCCAAGAATAGACTTACGGCTTCGCCAAAGTTCAGTTAACGCTGTAAAGGGGACAGTCTCACCACGGATACCCTTGTCAACAGGCAAAATATTACGGAAACTGATCATTTTTTCATAACTGTTCAGTTCACGCTTTGTTTCCAGATTTTTCTTTATCCCTTTTTTCGTCCCTTTAATAGCATTTATGGCATCTGTGACCTCAAACACCAAGGCATCACTACCTTGACCAAAACTGGCTATAACAATTTTATCACCAGGTTTTGCATCTTCTAAAGCAGCAACAAGGAGCATAAGGGGAGTACCTGCACCTGTGTATCCAACATTTCCAATCAAGGGGTCCTGAACCTGCTCGGGAGTCAATCCAAGTTTTTTTGCAATTCCCTTGTGGTCACCGGCATAAAGGCACGGATAAGCAGCTTTGGCGATATCCTTGGCTTCAAGATTGCAGTTTTTCAACGCCCCTGAAATTGATTCAACAAGAAACTTTTTATATCCCACGTCACGGATAAATCTGTCTTCCCATTGATTATCAAATTTATCATTCTGTCCCCTCCAATGACTTGTAAAATCGTGTGAAAGGGTGGACGAACCAAGAAATTTTGCAATTACATTATCTTCACCAATCAAAACAGAACCTGCGCCATCTCCATAAAGCTCTTCCTGAGCACTTCCAGGCCTTGGAATACGGCAATCTCCAGCACATATCAGTGTGTTTTTTGAACTTCCTGATTTAACCGCATCAATGGCCGTGAGCATAGCAATGGTTGTAGCCTTGGTTGAATCGGTGAGATCAGCAACACGGATATCAGTATTTAAATCAAAAGCTGCGGCCATTATCTGGGAACCGAGCCTTTCCGTATAAGAAGCGGTTGTAGTGGCAAAATAGAGTCCATCTATTTTTGTCCGGTCAAGCCCGGTAATACAATCAAAACCTGCTGCAACGCCCATGGTCAGGCTATCTTCATCAAAATTTGCAACGGCTTTTTCTCCGCGCATAAAAGTGGCCGGGTTCAACCACCCCATTGCCTTATAAACAAGTTTACGGTCTATCCTGTATTTTGGAATATAAGCGCCGTATGAAACAATACCTACCATCTTTTACCTCCTCAGAACATTAATGAAAAAGTGAATCCTATTACCAGAAATTGATTTGTGTTACAACTTCTTCTTCCATAAGTATCTTTTTAATAGCAATCTTTGACTTTTCATCGATAACAGGGTCCACTTCAGAAACATATTGGCCTTTTATAGTCTTCTTTTTCCAATGGCGAACATACCCTGGCACCATGGCATATCTGCACCCACCAACGCCACAGCATGATGAGTCAATTATTCCAAGACCTATAACACAGAGGATATCTTTTCCCTGATATTTTATCAGTTTTTCGTCATCAACGGTGTAATAACCTGAAATAGTAGTTATTTTATTATCTTCACCAAGTGATTGATGAATATATTCCATATGCCATATGCCCCGTGATATTTAATTTTTTAAAGGAAGTTCCGCTGTTGCGCTCCCGATTATGATCTTATCACCATTCTGGTTGGTAGCAAGATATTCACAATCGACCAGATTTTTCCCACCATCTGTATATTTTTTTGTTACGGAACCCTTAATAGTAATAATATCCTTAGGCTTGCTTACAGCTCTGAACTGGACGGCTATCTTTTTAAGAGTTTTAACTCCAATCCAATCTGTAATAAACTGTCCGGCAAATCCCATGCTCAACATACCATGTCCTATAACTCCGTCTTTAAACCCTGCTTTTATTGCAAAGTTATGAACCGTATGAATAGGATTAAAATCTCCTGATGCGCCTGCATATCTGACCAGCTGTGTTTCATTAATCGGATTTTTTACAAGGGTTGGCAATTCTGAACCCTCAGACACATCTTCAAAATAAAGTTTAGCCTGCGCCATTTCAACTCCTCTTTTTCTTTAAATTTACAATCCATTACCATATAATTAGCAGATTTTTTAGATCAAATCAGCGGAATCCTCGATAAATATAGACGCAGCCCGCATACAGGTAAATCAATCAGCCCCGTATGATCATAAAAAATCCAAAAAGCATATGTGTGAAAATCAAGCCTCTACCTGCGTACCACAATCGTGCTAGTATCTTTTAAAACAGGAATGCCATTCTGATTCACATAATCCGTTTCCATTATAACCAGATCCATTTTTCCCTTGTCTATAACCCCTGTAATAGCTGTTTGCCCTGTTACTGTATCACCCGGGTTAATGGGATTTATAAAAACATACTCCTGGCCGCCATGCAAAACTTTGGCAATATCTATGTTCAACTCTGTCAGCATATCTAAGAGACTGGTATCCCCGGACAAAGAAAAGACCGTCCCAAAAGTTGGAGGAAGAGCAAGGCTTTCATATCCTTCACTTTTAGCTGCATCTTCATCATAGTACAATGGGTTAGAATCCCCTATCGCCCTGGCAAACTCTTTAATTTTTCCTTTTTCAACCTCAAAAGATGATTCAGGAAATTTTTTTCCTACTATACTTTTATCAACCACTTTAGGTCACCTCCTCAGAAATTAAACAACGAGAAAACATTGATTCATAAAAAGAACAGATTAATACGAAAGCTTCTATAGAACGTCTTATATAAATTTTCGAACAATTAATTTCACTCAGTTATCAACCAAAACCATCAAGTTTTTCCGACTCTGCCTGTCAAATTAATCATCTTAAGAAGCGTTACATAACATCTTGATCCGTAAAGCATAACATTATTACCCCATGGGATAAGGAAAATATAATTATCCCAAATTCCAGAATAGACCAAAATAACGTTATCTAACATTTGTTACATTAATTAAACTAGCATGTCAACTTTTTATAGCACCTGAAACTTTACCATAAAGTAATGGCCCGAATAAAAAAATCAACAAGAGCAGAGGTGTTTTTTTAACAAATTACAAAAGGAGAGCAACCGGTCACTACAAATGCCTGTCCTGAATTATCTTTTGGGATGCTCTCTTTTTTCCATGGCAATTTTTTTTAATATTTTATCAATAATTTTTAGTTTTTTTTCTTCTTTCAGGTGTTGTTTGGCTTTTTTTAAATGAAAAACAGCATTATTAAAATTTTTTTCTTCGGTGTAATATAGACCGAGATAATAATGGGCTTTTCCTGTTTCTTTTTGTCTGCCGTAGGCTTTCCCCATGTAGTAAAACAGCGTATGATTACCAGGGTGTTTTGTATCAAGCACTTCAAAGATTGATATGGCCTTTTGTATTTTTCCCAGAGCCATTAGTGTACGTCCAAGATATAAATGGGATTCCCAGTCCTGATAATCAATACTAATAGAGCTTTCCAATGTTTTTAATGCTTTTGCATACTCACCCGTATAAAAATAACTGATCCCAAGGTCTCGCAGTATATTTGCATCAAAAGCTTTTTTGACAAGTGCCGCTTTGAACTGAAGGATTGCATCCTTTTTCCTACCTGTTCTGGCCAAAACCAGGCCATATCGATAATGAGCCGAAGCATCTGAATTTTTCAGCCGAGCCAGAGCTTTAAATTTCTTCAAAGTCTCCTCTTTATTTCCATAAAGTATTAAAAGCCTGGCATGGGCACGGTCAAAATCTAGGCGAACCGTTTTTTTGGGCAAAGGCTTTACAGAAGCAGTTTTTTGGAGCAGGGAACCAAGGTAAATTATCCGCTCTTTCACGGCAGGATGGGTCATCAGATAGGGGGGTATACCTCCTGCGCTAAACCATTCTTTATTTCGTATTTTTTTGAGAATAGTCAACAACCCCTGGGCACTGTATCCAACCTCGAAAAGAATTTTTAATCCTATCTGATCCGCCTGCCTTTCATCTTCGCGGCTGTAGGCAAGGGCAGCCTGCTGGCCTGCAGCAAGACTCCCTATTGTTAAAGCATTTGCCGCTTCCCCTGCTCCGGCAACTCCAAGGAGAATTCCAGCAGCAACCCCCACAAGTGTGGCGATCCCTATTTTTGATGATGACTCAAATCTTTTCGATATATGACGACACATGACATGGGCAATTTCATGGGCAAGAATCCCTGCAAGTTCTTCCTCGCTATCCATTGCCGCAAACAATCCGCTGTTAATAAAAACATGCCCGCCTGGTACTGCAAAAGCATTATATGTATCATCTTTTATAATATGAAAATCATATACAAAAGGTTGAACAGGAAGGGCTTGAATAATTTTTTGACCCACTTGTTCCAGGTATTTAACAATTATCTTATCTTTGATAAAAATAGACTGTTTAGAGATGGCTTTCATGAACTCCCGCCCCATTTCTTCCTCTTTAGCAATGGAGATGGAATATGCAGCATCAGGAACAGCAAGCTCAGCAAGGAAGGCAACTGTTACAAATAATACAAAAAATGTACGATAAAATTTTTTCATGGAATGCTGGTACTCGATGTTCAAGTTTTCATTTTTTATTTTCGCAGCGACATCGTAATCTGGCTAAAAGGCAATTTTGCAGCGTCCTAACCAGACATTACTATTTAAATATCCACTTAAATATCCACAATTTTCATTTATTGTCAAAAAATAAAATGAAATGAAATCGCTGAAAATATTTTGCTCTTTATGATCAGATCATACCTGTTGCGTGTCTTAAATCAGCGCAGCTGAACATTTACAAAAGCTAAACTTTTACACCCAAGGCTTTTGCAATTCCTGTTCTTTGCATCTGGGATGAGCCTGCGCTCACTGTTAATACCCTGGAGTCCCTGAAGTGGCGCTGCATTTCATATTCCATGGTATATCCATATCCACCCATTATCTGCATACCCTGGTTTGCGATCTTAACATAGGTTTCAGAGCCGAATAATTTGGCCATGCTGACTTCCTTCATGCATGGAATTCCCTGATCATACATCCATATGGCTCTTTGTGTTAATAAACGTGCCGCATCTATTTCTGTTTGCATGTCAGCAAGCATGTGGGCTATGGCCTGAAAAGAGGCGATGGGTTTGCCGAATTGTTGTCTCTTTTTTGCATAATCGAGAGCAAGATCCATGGCTGCCTGGGCCGAGCCATTGTAGGAGGAACATGCAAAGAGTCTTTCCAGTTCAAGTCCTGATATCAATATTTTCATACCATTGTTTAGTTTGCCCACAAGATTTGTTTTGGGTACTCGTACATTGTCAAAAAAAACTTCACAAGTATGAATCATTTTCCTTGCAAGGGTTTTGATTCTTGTAATTGTAATTCCTGGTATGTCATTAGGAACCAGGATCAGGCTTATCCCCTTGTGTTTGGGAAGATCTTCATCTGTTCGTACAAAAACGCACATGGTGGTATTGTCAATGTCAGCAGCTGTTTGAAATGTTTTTTGCCCGTTTATAACCCAATGATCTCCGTCTGACACTGCTGTTGTGGAAAGGGCTGCAGCATCAGATCCTGCTTCGGGCTCTGAAATTGCTATGGACAATCTTTGTTTTCCGCTTATTACGTCAGGAATATAATAATCTTTTTGTTCCTGGGTGCCATGTTTAAGAACAATTAGTCCGCAAAAAACAGTGAGTCCGAATCCCGCGGTAACTTCAAAGGAAAAACGGGCCATCTCTTCTGCTAGTAATATAAAATCGGTGGCACTTAATCCGCTGCCGCCGTATTCTTCCGGATAAGCAAGGCCGAACCATCCTAATTTTGCCATTTTTTTATAAAGCTTATATGGATAAGCCTCTTCTTCGTCCTGCTGCCGTAAGAATTCAACAGTGCATTCTTTTTTCATAAAATCGTTCACGCTTTTTTTAAGCATCTTCTGTTCAGTTGTTAATCCAAAATCCATAGGTAATCTCCATAAATAATTATATTAAATTAAATTTCCACCCAATATTATCTACTAAAAAAAACGATAAATTGTCATATTATAATATTATAACTAAAATAATATCAATAGATGATTTAAAACAGGTCTCCCCATAAAGGTTCTAATTTTCTCGTCTTTTTTGTTGTTTTTTGATAAGTTGTTGTTTTCTAATTATTCAGGTATAATCTGAAGCGTTTCTGGAATCAGCATTTTTCAAATAGCTGAATAGTTATGTTGTTTTTAGTGTTTTATGGCATTTTTTTTGGAAAATATATTGTGCTATGGAAGTTTTAGAAAAACAGATCTGTAATAAAAAAACAGGGGAGTTCGAAGGGCCTGAAAAAAGACTTGAAATTATTCTCCATTCAAAACAGCATAGCTCCGGGCTAAATAGTGATGCAGGCTGGGAACGTGTTGTTAAGGCTGTGGGCGCCTCTATTATAAGTAAAATATCAAACAAATATATTAATTCATATTTATTGTCTGAATCGAGCCTTTTTGTCTGGAATGACCGAATTCTTTTGATTACATGCGGCAGCACTACTCCTGTGATGGCCTTGCCTGAAATTCTGAAAATTATAAAAAAAGAGAATATAGCCTCTATTTCTTATGACAGGAAAAAAAACAGTTTTTCTGAAAAACAGACATTTTGGGATGATGCTTCTTATATTGCGAAATTTTTCAAAGGGAAAACCCTCAGGTTTGGCGCAGGCGGTGAGAGTTATATGGATATTTTTTATTCCCTTTGTTCCGAATCCCCTGCAGGTAGGCCCCAGTCTCTTCAGCTTTTTATGTATAATCTGGACCGGTCTGCAATGAGAAATTTTTATCAAAAAGAAGCAAATACACCCCGGCAGGCAGCATCTGTACTGGGGATTGATAAATTATATCCCGGTGCTGTTACGGATGGTTATATGTTTTCTCCGTATGGTTATTCAATAAATGGAATTATGGATAATAACTACTTTGCCATCCATGTTACACCACAGCCGGAAGGCTCCTACGCAAGTTTTGATACCAGCCTCATTAACAAAGATTCTGTTTTAATGATAGAAAAGGTTTTATCTATTTTCAAACCTGAAAAATATTCTCTTTTTATTAAAACAGATTTAACAAAACGGTATCTGAAATTTCATTCAGTTATTACAGATGCTGTGCAGGAAATAAAGACCGGAATCAGTGAAGATTTAATAAAACTGACCAGTTCGGATCTTGGTTGTGCGGCTACATTTTTATATTCAGGGGGTAAGGAACGGAGATGAAGCCAGGCCAAAAAAAAATAATATGAACAGATCAGAAATATTAGAGGAAAAGGTTAAAAAAATTGCGCAAAGTTTATTAAAAGGTTCAAGGAGAAGCCACAATTGGGAGCATACCATCCGTGTGGTGGGGTTGTGCCGCCGTTTTGGACTTAAAAAGGGTGCTGATATGGATGTACTTTTAACTTCTGCCTATCTCCATGATATTGGAAGAGATGCCCAGGACTCTTCCAAAGGTCTTCTTTGTCATGCAAAGGAAGGGGCAAGGATCGCCCTTCCCATAGTTAAACAGCTTCCTTTATCAGAGGAGCAGAGAAAAAATATTATTCATTCCATTAGAACACACAGGTTTCGGGGGAATCATATTCCAGAAACCATTGAAGCAAAATTGTTATATGATGCAGATAAGCTCGACGCCCTGGGGGCCGTTGGTGTAGCAAGGGCATTTCTTTTTGCAGGGGAACTGGGAGCGAGGCTTCATAATCCTGATATCAGGGTTGAAGATGCCGTGGCATATTCCAAAGATGATACAGGTTACAGGGAATACAGATTAAAGCTGTGTAAAATAAAAGAGAAGCTCCTTACAGATGAGGGGAAAGAAATGGCTTTAGGTCGTCATTTATTTATGGAGAATTTTTTTGTACAATTTCTTAAAGAATATAAAGGGGAAGTTTAATTCATGGGTATTAACCGTGTTGAAAAAACAGATGATTTTGTAAAAATAAAACACGTACTTATAAGTGTTTCTGATAAAAGCGGTCTGGATGATTTTATTCCCGGACTGGTCAGTATTAATCCGGAAATAAAAATATTTTCAACAGGGGGAACATATAAAAAAATAAAAGAAATTCTGGGGAGCAGCTTTGAATCATCTCTCACCCAGGTATCGGACTATACCGGGCAGCAGGAGACCCAGGGGGGGCTCGTGAAAACCCTTGATTTTAAAATATATCTGGGGATTCTCACTGAAAAATATAACGATTCCCACCAGGAAGACCTGAAGCGGACAGGGGCAGTTCCCCTGGATATGGTTGTTGTAAATCTCTATCCTTTTAAAGAAACAATAGCAAAGCCGGATGTTACCCTGGAACAGGCCAGGGGGAATATAGATATAGGGGGTCCGTGCATGATCAGAGCCTCTGCAAAAAATTTTTTAAGAGTCGCTTCTGTGGTAAATCCTTCTGATTATGAAATGATTCTTTCCAGCCTTAAAGAACACCAGGGAGAACTTCCCCTTAAAATACGGTTTCACCTTGCAAAAAACGCATTTGAACATACCGCAGTGTATGACCGGACCATTGCCGATTATCTGGCTGGCCAGTCTTATAATGATGTAAAAGATTGTTATTAAAAAGGAGCCTGAAGTATGACTGACGATTTAAAAAAAATGTATAAAACAATAATGGATGATAAATTTCCTCCGAATTTAGAAATAAGCTTTGTTGATAATAAAAAAAGGCAGACTCTTTTTTATGAAAAGGTAACCTGGAGAATTGATAATATTGAAAAAGGTTTAAGATACGGTGAAAATCCCGGGCAGGAGGCTGCGCTTTACAAGATGATAAACGGCAATCTTTTACTTGGCGACACGCAGACCATTGCGCCCGGCCGTTACCTCACCTCTGACATTGAACTTTTACAGTCAGGGAAACACCCCGGAAAAACAAACCTTACAGATGCTGATAATGCTTTAAATATTTTAAGATACTTTACTGATCGGCCCATGGCTGTAATTGTAAAGCATAACAATCCCTGCGGAGCCGCAATATCCGATTCCCTGGAAAATGCTTATGCAAAAGCCTATATGGCAGACAGGGTGGCGGCTTTTGGCGGGTGCATAGCCGTAAATAAAGCTGTGGACAAGGTAACAGCAGAAGCTGTAAGTAATCAGTATGCTGAGGTCCTGGTTGCCCCGGATTTTGAAGAAGGGGTGATCGATATTCTGGCGAAAAGAAAAAATTTAAGGGTTATCAGGATAAATAATATTAATTCTCTTCATACATTTGTGGGAAGCAGGGTTGTGGAATTTAAAACCCTTATTGACGGAGGGATAATTTCACAATGGTCCTACCTTCCGGCTACCCTTTTAAAGGAAGACCTTAAACCTGCGGAAACCGAATATAAAGGTAAAAAATATAAAACTAAAAGGGAACCTTCAGACAAAGAATATGAAGATTTAATCTTTGGGTGGCTTGTGGAGTCAGGAATCACTTCCAATTCTGTTATTTATGTTAAAGACCTTGCAACAGTCGGCATAGGTACTGGAGAGCAGGATAGGGTCGGCGTAGCTCAAATTGCCAGGGATAAAGCCCATAGAAAGCTTAGGGACAGGTATTCCTTTGAAAAATCAGGGGTTTCCTATAATGACATGGAAGATTCCGAAGAAAAAAAAGAGATTGATGCCATGGTATTAAAAGAACGGGGAGGACTCATGGGAGCAGCCATGGTCAGTGATGCATTTTTTCCTTTCAGGGACGGTATAGATGTGGGGATTAAAGAGGGGGTATCCTGCGTAATTCAGCCGGGAGGTTCCACAAATGACTATCAGTCCATAGAAGCGTGTAATGAATCGGATGTTGCCATGGTCTTTACTGGTCAAAGAAGCTTTAAACATTAAAAGGATAATTTCATAGATGAAAGCAGAGCCTGATGAATATGTTTTCAGGTATAAAATATCTGAGCTTAATTCTGAATCTAATAAGGAGAACACCTCTTCCATATCAAGAGAAACACTTTTAAGAACCCATCTTAAAAATATTCTTAATGTTCTTGTTCCATGCAATGGTGATTCCGAGGTAAAAATCGATGGATTCAAATTGCTCAATAACAGGAGTGAAATATACCGGCTTTTTGAAGAGGAAGAAGATATATCGGCTGTTGCTAATGACTCTCCCCCTGATTATGATGCAAAAAAATTGGCTCCAAAATTTGAAAAAGAAATTCTACCCAAAAAAAGGGAATTAAATTCCGGGTTTCAATCTTTAAAAAATGCCTCTTTTTATGAGCCTGTAATAGAGTATATGGCAAAACAGCTTGATTCCATGCTGAAACTGGTGGAATTAGAAAGTAACGGTAAAAAAGCAGATATAGATGCCTTCAGGCTTAAAGATCTGTCGCACTGGGTTGAGGGGGCTCCATGTGATCCTGCTGATATACTCAGTTACCTTGCAACAAAATGTAACTGCAGTTGTATTTTCTGCTATAATAAGGGTTGCCCCCCGGAGCTTGCCCTTGTAAGTCCATTAAAATCCCCGGAAGAGGAGTATAAAGAGGCTCAAACCCGTCTTAAATATTATTATCCTGCACAGAACAGAAATTTATTTCCCAGTCTGGGGACCTGTTTTGAAACCTCTATTCATCCGAATTTTAAGGATCTGCTGACAAGGGTCCGGGAAAAAAGCGGTCGGATTATCAGAATGGCCACTAACGGGGACAGCCTCACAAAGGATATGGTTAATTATCTTTCGAAAAAGGGCCCGTTGCATTTAGATATTGCTTTGCACAGTTCTTCCCCTGAAAGAAGAAAGCGGCTGATGCGTGGTAAAAACCCGGAAAATGGGATTAATTCTCTTTTCTTGCTAAAGAATGCAGGAATAGTATATGATGTTGTCATTGTCCCCTGGCCGGAGAATTCTGTTGATGAGATGTTGGATGATCTGGAACAGACAGTTGCTTATGCGGATAAAAATGATTGTCGTCTTGTCCAGATAAGCTTGCCGGGTTACGCAAAACATTTTTCAAGGGAAGACCTGCTTGATGATTTTTGCTGGGAAACCATTACCGCCCGTGTTCGGGATATAAGAACCAGGTATACTGTCCCTGCAATACTAAGACCTGCAATTTATGAAGAAGGGCTTTATTGCAAACAGAAAAATCTGCCTGAAATTATAGGGGTTGTAAAGGGTTCCCCATCGTTTTATTCCGGTTTGAAAAGTAATGATGTAATAACAAGGATTTCCGGCAATATTATAAAAACCAGACCCCAGGCAAGAAACCTTCTTTCAATTATTCAGAAAAGTGAAATTGAGACTGTACCTATTGAAGTTTTAAGGGATAATATTAAGCTTGATTTAATATTGGATATGAAGAAAAAATTATATCCCTATTCAAAGGAGATTGATACACATCTTGGTCTGATCTTTATGGGGACAGGTCTTAAAAAAGGTTACCTGGAGGGAATATTCGATATTATAGAAGGAAAAAAAGGTAATAATATATTGTTTCTCAGCTCTTTTCTCATGAAACCCCTGCTGGAACAACTGTTAAAAGAGTCACCCTATCTTAAAAGTAATAATATTAAAATAGGGGTGCCTCAAAACCGGTTTTTTGGTGGAAATATCCGTATGGGTGATCTTTTAGTGGTTCAGGATTATATAGACTATATAAAGGACTACAAAAGGTCATCAGGTATAAATCCCGATCTGGTAATTATCCCCTCTTCACCTTTTAATTTGAGCGGCTGGGGAAGAGACTTAACAGGGAGGGTCTATCTTGATATAGAGCGGGTAACAGGGGTTCCTGTGGAGCTTCTTGAGTGTGAAACTATTTATGATTGATATTTATTTTATTATTTTAGGAGGATTTTTATGGACGAAGAAAAAAAAATTAGAGTCATCATAGCCAAACCAGGACTCGACGGACATGACCGTGGTGCAAAGGTTCTTGCTTTTGGACTTAGAGATCATGGTATGGAGGTAATCTATACAGGGAGAAGGCAATCAGCAGAAAAGATTGTAAAAGCAGCTTTACAGGAGGATGTTGATGTTATCGGGCTTAGCTGTTTATCAGGTGCACATTTAACCTTTTTTCCAAAAGTCATTGATCTTTTAAAGGAGAAGAAGGCTGAAGAGATTCTGGTTATAGGGGGCGGCATAATACCGGATGATCATATACCCATATTAAAAGAGAAGGGTATTTCAGAGATCTTCGGTCCAGGTACTATGATGGATGAAATTGTAACTTATATAAGAGAGCATGTGCGCAAATAATATAAAAAAAATTATTTCTTGATTAATGAAAACGGCTTTAATTTTATGGATTGATAAGGAGAAAATCACCCATGGATAATGATAAAAAACTGGAAGAAGTAAAAAAGGTTCGTAAGGTGTGGGAAGAAAAGGTACGCGCCCCTTCTGCCAAAAGATTCAGAATGGAGGACCGTCCCACGGAATTTCATTCCCCTGATGAAATACCTGATTTTGATTTTCTAAGAGATGTTGGATTTCCAGGGCAATATCCGTATACAGCGGCACCATATGCGGTGAGTCTTGTTCCTGATATCAGAAGGGGTTCAAAACCCGGAGGGTTGAGGAGAGCAGGGGGATATTCAGGCTACGGCACCCCTGAAGATACCAGAGATTACTATCTTGAGATGAAAAAATTAAACTGGCTGGGAGGTCCGAATCTTGCCCAGGATCTACCCACCCAGTGCGGATATGATTCCGATAATCCGGAGATGGAAGGGGAAGTCGGCAAAGTTGGTGTGGCAGTGGATACTCTAAGGGATTTTGAGGTTATATTTGAGGCATTTACAGAAAAACAGGAACTGGACAAAATTGCCACAAATGTTACCAATAATGCCGCTGCAAGTATGATGGTTTCAAATTATCTTTCCCTTGCCGATAAAAGGGGGGTCTCCTGGTCAAAATTAAAATGTACACCGCAAAATGATATATTAAAAGAATTTGTTTCACGGGGTACCTATATATATCCTCCAAAGCCTTCCATGCGGATGTTCAGAGACAGTCTTGTCTTTTTCACAGAGCATCTTCCTGGAATAAATATTACGAGTATAGGGGGGTATCATATTCGTGAAGGCGGAGCATCAAGGGAAGAAGAGCTTGCTTTTGCCATGTCCATAGGGATTGCTTATCTCCAGGAGGGTATTAATGCCGGAGTAGATATAGATGATTTTGCTCCAAAATTTACCTTTAATGGATTTGGAGGGAGCCTGGAGGTTTATAAGGAGATTGCCTTTCACAGGGCAGCACGCAGAATGTGGGCTAAAATTGTAAAAGAGAGGTTCGGAGCAAAAAACCCCAACAGTATGAGGATTCGGGTTCCAATTTTTGCTCACATAGGCTGCAGCAGTACAACAAAACAGCGGGCATTAAACAATTTGAGCAGAGGGGTTGTGGGGGGTATGGCCGGTGTCTTATCAGGGGGTCCACCCATGGCATTTCCTCCCTATGATGAACCTCTGGGGCTGGGATGGAGCCTTGAAGCACGTCAGCTTGCTGAAGACGCCACAAGAATTTTAATGTATGAAACAAATATGTGTGATGTTCTAGATCCATTTGCAGGTTCTTACTTTATGGAGGCGTTGACCACTGAAACTGAAGAAGCAGCCTGGAAAGAGATCGATCGGATTGAGACAATGGGGGGAGCAGTTAAAGCAATAGAAACAGGCTACATGCAGCAGGCTGTTTCAAGAAGTGCTGCTGACCGGCAAAAAAAGATAGATAACAGGGAGACTCTTTTGGTTGGGGTAAACTGCTTTACAGAAGATTATGAGCTTGATGTCACCACCAGTAAGATGATTGAGCATCCTTATTCAGAAGAGAACAGGTATGCAGCAGAGCAGAAACAGATCACTAATCTGAAAGAGGTTAAACGTACAAGGGATAACCGTGAGGTTACACGGCTTCTAAAGGAGCTGGAGGTGGCTGCAAAAGATGAGAGTAAAAATTTAATGCCTCTTTTTATTGATCTGTCCAAAGCCTACGCTTCACTTCAGGAGCAGTGTGATGTTCTAAGAAATATATTTGGAGAGTGGACAACGGATTCGTTTCTTTAATTTTAAAATCTGGGAATAATGCATTAGCATTGTATAGGATTTTTTCAGTCTAGTGGCCTGTTTTTATCTGGTCACTGGGCTATGGCCCAGTGTTGATTTTTTTTAACTATATAGATCGTCACATAAATAATTTAACTCCATTGTCGACCCCTGTGTATTATTATAATACGCCTTCCTCCCTTTGGCCTTGTGCCTAATTTTTAAACAGGGTTATTATTTGACAATCTATATTTACGTTTTTTTACAGATATTATGAATTTTCCCCACGCCCATATTAAGAATCTTTTTTCAAACTCCCTCGATTTTCTACATCTTGTTGACGAAATACCACTTGGGGTATTAATTCTGGATCTTGACTGCAGAATAGTTTTTTTAAACAGGGCATTTGAAGCTCTGTCGGGGTTTTCGATTTCCCGCGCATATGGAATTCACTGCCGCAATATTCTTAGAAGTGTTGCGTGCATCACGAATTGTCCTGTTTTAAAAATGGGTCATGGTGACAGAACAATTTCCTGTGAAAGTGATATGATTAATCTGGATCGACAACGTTTTTCGGTCAGAATAACAACTGCGCCTATCTTTGATGTCAATGGAAAAAGAGCCGGATTCATTGAAACTGTTGAAGATATTAGAAATTCAAAAACATTTGATATAAAAAAAAATGTTGCATACAGTTTTGCGAACATTATCGGCAGAAGCAGTCAAATGGAAAAAATATTTCAGACTCTCCCCATACTTGCTCAAAGTGATGTGTCTGTTTTAATTACAGGGGAAACAGGAACAGGAAAAGATCTTGTTGCCGAAGCAATTCACCAGACCTCGGAGCGGGCCTCCGGGCCCTTTGTTAAAATAAACTGTGGCGCTCTCCCGGAAACTCTTCTTGAATCTGAAATATTCGGGCATCAGAAAGGGGCTTTTACAGGGGCGGTTGAAAATAAGCCAGGCAGATTCAGGCTTGCCCATAACGGTACCATTTTTTTAACGGAAATAGGTGACCTTCCCCTTTCTCTCCAGGTAAAACTTTTAACATTTCTTGATGACAAAATCATTTATCCATTGGGGGGTACAAAAGGATTTAATGCCAATGTAAGAATGGTTGCCGCAACCCATAGAAACCTTGAATCAATGGTAAAGAAAGGCAATTTCAGGCGAGACCTCCTTTTCAGGCTGAATGTTGCACGAATACATCTGCCCCCTTTAAGAAAAAGAGAAGGGGATACAAGACTCCTTCTTGATTATTTTCTTGATAACTATGCAAAACAGCTTGAAAAAAAAATAACCGGTTTTTCCATGGAAGCCTTAAATATTCTTCTTGGGTATACTTATGAAGGAAATATCAGAGAATTAAAAAATATAGTTGAATATGCTGTTAATATTACAACGGGTCCATTAATTGAGTCTGATCATCTTCCCTCATATCTGTTTGAGCAATCCCCTGTTTTAACTCAGCATCACATTGAGTCTTTTTTGTCTGATAATGAAAAGAATATAATACAAATAGATACTCCCGTGGATGGTTCAAATTTAAAAACATCAAAAACATGGGCATCTGCTGAAAGGGAGATGATAATGGATGCACTTATCAAGGCAAAAGGTAAAAAAAATATAGCGGCACAGAGTCTTGGATGGGGGCGAAGTACATTGTGGAGAAAGATGAAACAATATAAAATAGATCAATAATCGGGGCCATAAAAAATGATTTAGTATTTTATCCATTCAGAAAGGTGCAATACAAAAAAACAACATTTTAGATAAAGGATATTTTTCATCTAACATACTGATTTAATGTCGAATGGCAAACACTATGGTGAACACTGTTTTATTTTGTTATATACTTTTTTGAAGCATTAGGATACATTTTGAGACAAAATTATTTTTAATTTTATGTAACTTTTGAGCGAGCCCTTAGTTCAGATTTCACCATACTTCTGCTCTGACATCTAATGGCCAAAGTTATAACCAACCCCAATTTTTACAAGGATAGTCTCTGGTTATGATGCATAAAATAATTATTCCTCTGTACATGGATGATGTTGCCCCACGTTTTGATCTTGTTACTGAAGTTCTTATTATTATGGTTTCAAAGGATAATAGTGTGGAAAAAAAAGCAATGGTTTTGCCCCGTTCTGCTGAAAAGCTGTGTCATCTTATAATTCTGGAAAATATTAATACCCTCATATGCGGGGCAATTGAAGATGAATATTACCAATTTCTGGCATGGAAAAAAATTACTATATTTGATGCGGTTTCAGGGGCATGGCCCGTGGTATTTGAAAAGTGGATGGACAAGTCTTTGACTTCTGGAGATATCCTCAGCCAGCGACAAATAGAAGGGAAAAATGTATAAAAAGCTTATGAGTGTCTTAGATAATACTAGAAAAGGGCCTTCCCATCATTACTTTGTGCTGAAAAGAAATATTATTTTAATCATGCTTTCAATTACAATAATTCCCCTTGCAACCATGATAATAATCAGTCATTTTCAATACAGGGCCCATCTTAAAAGTCAGATCACCGCGCCGCTTCTTTCAATGGCACACAAGGCAGCACACTCTTTTGAGCTTTTCATGGAACAAAGGCTGTCCACCATACGTTTTATTTCAACCGCCTATAGTTTCGAAGAACTCTCCAAAGAACAAAGAATCAGGGAGATACTGATTTTTTTAAAAAAAGAGTTCAGCGGCTTTGTGGATCTTGGTCTGATTAATTCTAAAGGAGATCTTATCTCCTATGCAGGCCCCTATTCTCTTTTGGGGAAAAACTATTCATCCCAAACCTTTTTTCAGGAAACACAGATAAAAAATAAATATATCAGTAATGTATTTTTGGGATACAGGAAATTTCCACATATTGTTATTGCTGTTCAACGATTGACCGATGATGGTCAAACATGGATATTGAGGGCCACTCTGGATACAGAATTTTTTGACGTTCTCATCAGCAGTATGGGGTTTGATACACAAAGCGATGTATTCCTTATAAACGGTGATGGAGTTTTTCAAACACATTCATTACATTACGGACGCACCCTTGAACAATGTCCTTTTAAAATCCCCCATGACAAATTCAAATCTAATATTGTTGAAAGTACTGATGAAAATAATCGTGATATTATTGTTGTCAGTGCGGGGGTCTCCATTGCAGATTATATCCTTGTAATAGTGCAGCCGCAATCAGTGGCTCTGCAATCATGGCATGCCCTCAAGACTGAGCTGTTTTTTGTGTTTGCGGTAAGTTTAGTCATTATTGTTTTTTCCATTTTATGGATGACTAAGATGCTTGTGAAAAGAGTCCGGGAATCTGATAGAAAAAGAAAGAATGCCCTTATTGAACTTCAACACACACAGAAGCTTTCCTCAATAGGTCGTTTGGCCGCCGGAATTGCCCACGAGATAAATAATCCCCTTGCCATAATTAATGAAAAAGCAGGGCTCATGAAAGACCTTGTTGAACTGTCAACTGAGCTCAGCAATAAACAAAAGTTCGAAAAACTTACTGAGTCGATTGTCAATTCCGTGGGAAGATGTAAAAAAATAACCCATCGGCTCCTCGGCTTTTCTAAGCGGATTGATATAAAAATAGAAACCATCAATATTAACGAAATAATTCATGAAGTACTTGGATTCCTTGAGCGGGATGCAATATACAGGAGAATTGATCTCAGGCTCAAGCTTCTCGATTCTCTGGAATCCATTTTATCAGACTATGGACTAATCCAGCAGGCATTACTCAATCTTTTGACAAATGCTTTTGCAGCAGTCGAAGATGGAGGAATTATTACCATAGCTTCAGAAAATTATGAGGATGCCGGTGTATTGATCAGGATCAGTGATAATGGGTGTGGTATTCCTGAAAATATTATTAAAAATATTTTTGACCCGTTTTTCTCAACAAAAAAGGAAAGAGGAACCGGTCTTGGACTTTCAATAACTTATGGTATAGTAAGAAAACTTGGCGGACAAATCACCGTGGACAGCGTTGAAGGAGAAGGGACTGTTTTTACAGTAACGCTTCCGGCAAAAGCTGACTCAAACATGGAGGCGAAAATATGAATAATAAAAACATTAAAATTTTGCTCATTGATGATGAAGCAGAGTTTGTATCAACTCTTGCAGAAAGGCTCGAATTGCGAGGGTATTCTTCTAAAACATCAGAAGACGGCGAAGCAGGGATCAGTATGGTTGAAAGCGAAGCTTTTGATATTGTTATTCTTGATCTTATGATGCCGGGATTGAGCGGGCTTGAAACTCTCAGGCAAATAAAAGTAATTAACAGTAAGATCCCTGTGATTTTGCTGACCGGTCACGGTTCAACAAAGGAAGGGATGGAAGGGATGCGTCTTGGGGCATTTGACTATCTGATGAAACCCCTTGATATCAGCGAATTGATTAATAAAATTTCTCTTGCCTTAAATTTATAGTTAATTTATGGAGCCAGTTAATGGAAAATAGTAAAGGTAAAGCAGCTTTTTTTGGTGAAATAACTGCATCCGTAACCCATGAACTGCAGAACGTTTTGGCAATTATCAAAGAAAATTCAGGTCTCATGGAAGACATCCTTTTAATGGGCCAAAGCAGCGAATCCGAGCTTGGTGAAAGGTTGCACAAAAGTCTTGGCAGTATTAAAAAACAGGTTTCCCGGGGGGTCAACCTCACGTCAAAGCTTAATGGCTTTTCCCATACTACGGATCATGTTGAGGCGCATATCAACATAAATGAGACTTTAAAAAGATTAATTTTCCTGACTGGAAGAATTACAAAATTAAAAGGGGTTGAAATAACAATTAAAGAGACCGAAAAGCAACCCTCTCTCCTGACAGACCCTGTCCTTTTTCAGGTTGCTGCATATCTTTGCATTAAATCTCTTGTAAATATTTTAAAACCAGGTGCAAAAATATCGGTTATAGTGGCAGGTGGCACCATTAAATTCAGGTGCGACAATACAGACACGCAAGAGAACGATCTTGTCGAAAAAATTATTAGTTCACCCAAATGGGCTGAAATAAACAGAACCTGCCGACAAGTCGATTTAAAAGCTGAGGTAACAACAGATGTTCCTGGTATTATCCTCACCTTTTAAAAATAGAAGCAGCATACAGGTCGTCACATAAATAATTTCACTCCGTTATCGATTGCCAGAGTATTGTAATGTCTTTCTCTCTC